>JBJKQZ010000322.1:0-8389 GCA_046704865.1 Terriglobia bacterium | reverse complement strand
GCCAGGAGCCAACCTGGTTTGGCGTGTCGCTGCCAATTGCCGTAAACGAGTGATCGACGCCAGAATAGAGAGTGAGAGGCGGTCCACTTTGTACGGTAAAGATGCTTGTTAACCCCCAGCCCCCTGCAAGATCTTCGACCATGTGGTTTGAAAACGTTCGACCCTGGGTGGGCTGCCAAAGGAAATCTGTCACCCAATTGCTGCGATGATCAAAGGAAAGTGGACCGTAATTGAGTCCAAAGTTGTAAGGATCCCGAGGCCCGTTGCTGCCTTCACCCTCTGACCCTACAATCCCCAGTGTTTTCGAATAGGTGTAAAAGCTGTTTAAACTGAGCCCATGTGAATAACGTTGCCGGAAGCTGATCTGCAGTGCATTGTAATTGGAAGTCAACACATCACCAATGGAGTTGATTGCTCCAATCTGAGGATCAAGACGCCTGGATTGCGTATTCCCGACGGTTGACGACCCAGCGATATAGACAGCATGGTTGCTGTCGTATGATGTTGTCAGATGTGAGGCCGATGATCCCACATAATCAACTTCCAGAACTGCATTCTTCCACAGGGATTGCTGCAGTGAGAGACTCCATTCGTTATCGGCTTCTGTTTTGAAAGGCAGGGAAAGACTACTCTCTCCTGCATAAGGAACGAACGGAAGTTGTTGGAGGCCGCTCAAATTGCCCGCTGTGGGCCGGGGAAAAGGATTAACACCGTTGTAGGGAGCCCCTGCCCATATGTCGCTGGCAGTGCCTCCGTTAACACTGAGATCGACCGTGAAGGGTTGGATCAAAGTAAAGCGGTTAAAGGTTATCCCGCGTGTTAGTGGTATGTAATAGATCCCGCCACCTGCGCGAACCGAGGTCCGCCCGTTTCCAAAAACATCCCATGCAACACCCACGCGCGGCGCAATGTTTGTATACCGCGTTCCAACAATGTTTTGAGGAAGACCGCTATCTCCAGGGTAAAGCATGCCACTCGCAGCAAGCGGAAATAACGTAGATTGGCTGCCCGGCCGGAATGTACTTAGCTGCTTATCTTCGGATTGATAGCCAGCCACAGGATCCCAGCGTATTCCTGCATTCAAAGTAACCCTGCGGCTCAATTTAATGTTGTCCTGGACGTAGATGGAAGGGAGCGTCTGACGGAGCCGCGAAGTCAGACCCATTATTTGCTGATAACTGTTAAAGTCGCCCAGCAGGAAATCAGCGGCGCCATTTCCTGTGAATTGCCCACTGAATGAGAGAGCTCCTCCAGTAAAAAAGTTCTGAAGTTCGTTAACCCGGTTGTGATAAAGCTCCATCCCGACATTGATTGATTGGATGTTGTGGATCCATGACACGTTGTCATGGAAGTACCAGGTCGGCATGATGTCGCGTGTTGGTGCACCAAGGTAAACACCAAAATACCCACCCAAACTTATATCAGAGTCCGGCGTTAGGCCAAAGGAGCTAAAAGCATTGCCATTATTCACCGGATATCCGAGACTCGAGAGAGTGAAATTCTTCTGATTGATCTCTCCAAACGAGCTTCGGACATAGGTCAGATTTGCATCGTTCAGGAGGCTTGGGGAAAACGTATGGGTGTAATCAACCGTCGCACTTTGATAGCGTGTGGGTAAGGATGCTTTCCAGCTTGAGTCAAGCCCGCTACCATAGATCCCAACCTGCGGCGCATTGTCAAACAGGTATCGAACCGATTAATTGTCATTTGGGGTTAACGCGTAGTCAACCTTCCCGATTATCTGATTTTCGCTGAGTTGATTTGCCACAGTATACGTGTAAGCATTCCCGCCGAGATTTGGAGAGGGAAGAAACTGATTTATAAAATTCGTCGCCTGTTGCTCAATTCTATTGGGGGGAATGATATTACCGGGGAAAGGCTGGCCGGTGGTCGGATCAATGATCGGCGTGCTGAGTGCCGAGAAGTTCCCTGTTCGTTCCGGCCCAGTCATTGTCGTATAGGTGTTGGATCCAGGAGCGCCTCTCACCTGCGTTCCCTGATAGCTTACAAAAAAGAAGGCCTTATTCCGCCGGATTGGGCCGCCAAACGTCCCGCCAAATTGATTTCGTTTATAATTCGGCCTGTCGGATGAAAAGAAGGGTCTTGCGTCCAGAACTGTGTTTCGAAGGAACTCGAAAGCGCTGCCGTGAAACTTGTTCGTCCCAGAGCGCGTCACAGCCGACACGATCGTCGAGCCTCGACCATACTCAGCGCTGTAATTTCTGTTCAAGACACTGAATTCCAGCAACGCGTTCGGGTCAGGGAAGTTAATGGGTTGGGCATAGAATGGGTTTATATTCGTCCCGCCATCAAGGAAATAGTTGATGTCAATGTCTCTGCCCCCGGAAGAGGCAAAAGAAGGCTGAATGACGCCAAACTGCCCGGTGCTACCAGTAGAAACAACTCCCGGAGTGAGCGAGACCAGTTGGAGTGCGTTACGTCCGTTGAGCGGCAACTGCTGGATTTGCCGACTACCCACAACCGATGAAAGCGTACTGCTGGAGGTTGTCACAAGCGGAGGCGCTGAAGTCACCTGGACATGCTGACTCACCTCGCCAACTTCCAGCACTGGATGAAAAGTGGCGTGTTGAGCCACGCTCAGGACGATATCTTCGCGCTGCCAGGTCTTAAACCCCGCCAACGAGATTCTCAATGTGTACGTCCCCGGTCCCAAACTTGTGAACGTAAAATAGCCCAGGTCAGAAGTTGTTGCGGTACGCGTCCTGCCCGTCTGGGTTTCGATCAAGGTTACTGCGGCCTTCGGCACGGCCCCTTGACTCGCGTCCACCACCGTCCCGTCAATCGTCGCAGTGCCTTGGGCTTGCAAACGTACAACGCCAACCAACAGGGCAATAGTCATCAATACCACGAAGCTTTTCATTCAAATTCCTCCCATTACTTTAAGCTATGGGTTTTGTAAGATTCGGATAATCCAAAGGGAGCCCTGGCCTTGACCCAAACACGACGCATTCTTGCCAATTAAATGCCCAGAAGACGGAAGAGCCCCGATTCGGAGCCGAAAGGGTATCTCCTCTCGGCTGGAACCTAAAAAAGAACCCCAGAAAGACTTATTTGAGATCGCCCATGTGGTTGACCGGGTACGTTAACGTCAACGGCTGCAGACTATCATAGATTCTTTCGATGTCAAGCATAAATTTTTCTTGGTCGGAGCCTTTACGCACCAGTCTTAGTAAGCCTAGGGGGAAGAACTGAAGCCACTGCCAGAATCAAAACCGCCCCAAAAACAGACTGTTACGCTATAGGGCCATTTCGTCGCTTATGGCAGCATCGGCATGCCGGATTTCGCGGAATAAGCGAAGATTGGAATTAAGCACGATCCCAGGGTTCAAGTAATAATTGCGGGGGAAGGGTTGATGGCTGAAAATATGGTCCATAAGCAAGCGAACAGCGCGTTGGCCTTGCACATAAGGGCGCTGGTAAATGGATGCAATAATGGTACCCTTTTCGAAATAGGGGACCATTTCCTGAAACAAATCTGTGGTAATAACTTTAATTTTGCGGGCCATCCCAAGGGCCGTGACTGCTCTGCATACGGGAAGGCAGTTAGCCGTGGAAACGTAAACGCCTGCCAGGCCTTTTCTTCGCTGCAGAAGCCGTGAGCACTTAATGAAACTCTCGTCTTCATCATCGTGGCCCTCCAGAACCTCCACAATTTCCCCGCCTTTGCACACCTGCGGGAAGGTCTCAGAGAATCCTTGAACCTTTTGCACGTGATCTTCGGTTTGCAACATGCCCGTCACAATTGCGACCCCCGACTTTGGAGCGACAAATCGCCCCATCAATTCTCCCGCTATCCTCCCGTTGAGCTCGGGATTGATGCAAACAACTGAAGAACGATCGCTTTTTTTGGCGTCAGAGGCAATGCAGATAACTCGGATCCCCTTCTTTTCCGCCTCATCGATTACGGGTGTCAGCTTCTTCGGATCACCTGGCGTAACAATCAGTCCTTGGATGTGTAAATCCATAAGTTCCTGAAGTCTTTCCGGTTCGTTTACACCCTGCCGGTCGACAGGACGGTAATCCAACTCAACGCCAAGATGCTCATGGGTACGGGCCTCAGACCAGATGCCTTGACGAATCTGGTCGTAAAAATAGTGGATCTCACGAGGTATGCAGATACCTATTCGGGCAATCGGCTTTGCGGACGACAAGGCGCGGGCCGCCAAATTGGGCTTGTAGTTGATTTTCTGAGCTATGGAAAGGACACGCTGGCGGGTTTTCTCACTAATCCCTTTGCGGCCGTGCAAAGCACGGTCCACTGTTCCACTGGATACCCCTGCCAGTCTTGCGCTTTCATGGATCCCTATTCGTGTCATTGACTAAACCCAGGCTTCGTTTACGAACACGTCAAAGATCCCACAGCAACTGAGATCGGCCACACTTGAATATTCCTTGTGCCGCGGGCAAGATGCGCCTGGTCGGACGCGAGTGTTATCTTACCAATTTCTGCAAGCGTCGCAAAGTCTTCTTCAAACAATGTGCAGGGTTTGCCCCTGGGCGGAAACAAAACCGCTCCACTCCGAGGTTTCATGCACATTACATTTATAAATTCAAAATGCTTGAATTCCGTATACGTTCACGCTAGACTCAAACCGCACTGAGGGCGAACGAATACGTCGGCAACCGACTCCCGCCATTTTCGCTTGGCCTTCAGGCGTTAGGAGTTGTCGTGCAACCGTTGAATGTCCGCTAAGGATGCGAAAAGCTGACCATGCTCTCGAGTGCCAGGGTTTCTGTCAAACACGCTTCAGTTTATTGGGGTAGCGATATGCCCAATAACTGGAGGATTGCTTTCAAGAAGCTTTCTCGTGTTATGACTCACTCTCGCAAACTTCAAAAAACCATTTTAGTGTTCTTCGATTTCTCGGTCTAAGCGGGACCCATATCAATGAATCCATTACGAGGAAACTCCATTTTAAATTCCGCTTGTCAAGTTGACGTCGTGAATTACGAGGGGTGGAGAGCACTGAGACTATCCAACGGCATTTTGGAATTGTTCATCGTTCCTGAAATCGGCGGCCGGATCATTCAATTGCGGTTAGGCAAGGCTGATTACTTTTACGTGAATCATCGTCATTTCGGCCGCATATACCCAGCAGAGGAAAACAACTTTGACAGGGAATGGAAAAACTACGGGGGCAGTAAGGTTTGGCCTGCACCTCAGGGGTGGTCTGATGACTGTCAATGGCCCGGGCCGCCGGATACTGTTCTCGACGGTGGACCCTACCGTTCGGAAGTAGATCAAGAAGATTCCAGGTCAGTCGCAATTAAACTGGAAAGCCCTGAGGACGAATACACGGGGCTGAAATTTTTCAGGGAGATCCGCATATTTGGAGATTCGGCCAAAGTTGAAATTACCCACAGGATCCGCAACACTTCCCTTCGCCCGGTCCGCTGGTCAATCTGGCAGGTCACGCAACAAGCCGCTCGCCAGGGGCTCTCGATCACGGTCCCTTCAAGAGGTCATCGGCAGATTTACGGTGACGAACTTTACAGGAGCTGCGAGCTACTTCCCGACAGGGATTTGTGGCGTCTTTCATATATCAATCAGGTTGCAAAATTCGTTATCGACCCGGAATCGGGCTGGCTTGCGACTCTGCATGGAGATCTCCACGCGGCATTAGTGGAGACTTTCCCAGTATTCCATGATGTCACCTATCCGGACGGAGGACCGGTGGAGATCTGGGTCAATGGCAAAGGGACATTCACGGCTCATGGGGATAAGGTCAACATGGAAGACGATCCTAACGGATGTGATCCGTATATCGAAACCGAGATTCTCAGTCCACTGATAGAACTCGAACCAGGCCAACAGTATACTTTTCGAGTCGGGTGGCATTGCTGTATAACGGCGGGCACATCTATTTTCGATATTAACCCGTGCGGAGTCACTGAAACGCCTCTTGTGGCCAAAGTCGAAGGCGGAACGGTGCGAGTAAAGGGATCCTTTGGCATTTTCCAGTCCGGCACTCTGGAGATTGCCCTTGTCCACAGAAGCGGCAAGCATGGCCCTGTACACGTAGTCGGGCCGGTCGGGCCCACTGTGGCCTGCCTAATCGATGAATCGATACCGTTTGAAGAGGAATTGTTCAGAGTTGCCTTAAGATTGAGGAACACAGAAGGGAAGCTCCTGGGCACTGTCGATGGCGCAGAGATTAGGTGAGAAAATATCTCACGGTCCGACCAGAAGCGTTGGGAAATGTCATATTCCAATATACAAATAGATAAATGTAGTTGAGGCAAAACACGTGCCAATATTTTCAAAGGATTGTCTGAGCGGGAAACGGATTCTGATCACCGGGGGCCTGGGAGCGATTGGCCAGGTGGTGGTGGGCAGACTGCTGGAGGTTTCCGCCACTGTGGCAGTGAATGACGTTGCCGAGAATGAGAAGGCAAGCGAGGTTCTGCACGATGCCGGCTGGCCGGCGGATCGGTGCAAGTACTTTAAGGCAGACGTGACGCAACCGGACGAGGCGCGCAGGCTTGTCGAAAAGGCTGCGACGGCAATGAGAGGTCTCGATGTGGCGATCTGCCACGCAGGAATAGCCGAAACCCGCGCCATTCTCGATGTTACGAGCGAAGACTGGGACAGGATTCAGAACGTGAATCTGAAAGGCGCATTCCTGGTGGCGCAGGCGGGGGCAAAAGCGATGATCGCTGCAGGCACCGAGGGCAAGATTGTCTTCACATCTTCCTGGGTGCAGGACGTTCCGTGGCCGGACATCACTCCTTATACGGTTTCAAAGAGCGGCATGAAAATGCTGATGCGAGGCATGGCCAGGGAACTGGCCGCAAACGGAATCCGGGTGAATGCAATGGCTCCGGGAATTGTGGGCGTGGGCATGGCGAAACGGCAGTGGGACAACGAGCCCGATTACCACCGCCGGGCGCAGAAAGCTATCCCACTGGGAGCCCTGCAGGAGCCGGAATCAGTGGCCGAAGCGATGGTCTTTCTCTGCTCCGGCGCGTCAGATTACATGACGGGATCAACTCTGCTGGTGGACGGCGGATGCAGCCTCTACCCCATGGACTGAGTTTATGAAAATCACAGCCGTCAAGAGCGTAGTAGTCAACGCGGAAATGCGCAACTGGGTCTTTGTGAAAGTGGAGACGGACCAGGCGGGCCTTATCGGCTGGGGCGAAGCGTCACTCGAATGGAAAACGCGCGCCGTGGTGGGAGCGATTGAGGATTTGGCTCCGATGGTGGTTGGCGAAGACCCAACGCGGATCGAGCACCTTTACCAGAAGCTTTACCGGCAATCGTTCTGGCGGCTGGGCGTGATTGGCATGAGCGCCATCAGCGGCATTGAGCAGGCCTGCTGGGACATCCTGGGCAAGTCGCTGAACGTCCCGGTCTATAAGCTGCTGGGCGGTGCCGTGCGGGATCGCGTGCGGATGTACACGCATCTGGGTGGGGGCACCATGAAGGCCGTCTACGAGAGCTTCGATCCCGGGCCGGTGATCGATCTGGCTCGCCAGGTGGTGAGCCAGGGGTATACGGCCGTCAAAGTGGTTTGCGTCCCCTATTCGGAACCCCTGATGAATGTCTCCTACGTCAAAAAGTTTGCCGATGTGATTGGCAAGCTCCGCAACGCAGTTGGAGATTCCGTAGACATCATGATCGACTTCCACGGCCGCACCACGCCCGCCATGGCCGTGCAGTATATCAATGCGGTGGCGGAATTCAGCCCGTTCTTCTGCGAGGAGCCTGTGCCACCGGAAAATGTTGCGGCGTTGGCGGAGGTAAAACGCGCCGTTTCCGTTCCCATCGCAACCGGCGAGCGGCTGGTGACCCGCCACCAGTTCCGCGAGATCTTCGAGCAGCAGGCCTGCCATGTTATCCAGCCGGACCTGTGCCATTGCGGCGGACTGCTGGAAGGCAAGAAGATCGCGGCCATGGCGGAGGCTTACCTGATGGGCGTGGCGCCTCACAATCCGCTGGGACCCGTGGCGAATGCAGCCGCGCTCCACTTTGCCCTCTCCACGCCGAATTTCCTGATCCAGGAAGACATGCTGACCGACGTGCCCTGGCGTTGGGACGTGGTGCAGCATTCACTCGAAACCCGCGACGGCTACTGGTTGAAGGCGGAAAGTTCCGGGCTTGGGATCAGCGTGAATGAAAAGGAGGCCGCCAAACATCCCTTCCAGCAGGAAGTCATCCACTCTACAAACATTCGCGCAGCCGACGGCGCCATCCTGGATTGGTAGTCAAAGTTCAACTTGTCCGCAATCTTTCAGATTTTGCGACACCCAATCGAGCCGCTTGGTGCGTGCAGGTTGCTTCCTGTAGGAAAAAGACAAGGCGCGTCTCATACCATGCAGCGTTGCGCGGGGCAGACATAGTAGTGGCATTCGAGATGGCCAAACA
>JBJKQZ010000321.1:0-4836 GCA_046704865.1 Terriglobia bacterium | reverse complement strand
TGCTTATTCCTCGCGACTACCGCGAGTGGATTTATCTTTCCTCAGGGTTGGGCATGGAATACAGCGCTGAAGGTAAGCCGGGCAGCGAGTTCACCAACGTTTTTGTCAAACCCTCCGCGTATCGCGTCTTCCTCAGCACCGGTAAATGGCCTGACCGGACGATGTTCGTCCTGGAAGAACGCGCTTCCGCAACTAAAGGGTCTATCAATCGCGGAGGGCACTACCAGGCCTCACTCCAGAGCCTGTCCGCGTCCGTCAAAGATGAAAAGCGCTTCCCGCAAAAGTGGGCGTACTTTTCATTTGGGAAGGATTCGCAGCGAGCCCGTGCAAATCCTGTTGCCTCCTGTTTCCGTTGTCACAATTCGCATGGCGCGGTGGACAATACCTTTGTGCAGTTTTATCCCACGCTCAAGCCCGTTGCTGAAAAGTACGGCACCTATAATCAGACCAAAGCGGTGTCCGAGCGGTAATGTGGATTGAGGCTCTTCTCAAAGCGCGCGCCTTGAGCGCCGCCGCGGAACGCAAAACCGCGCCTTTCGCTTAAGGACGTTTACCCTGACGTCGTAACAGACAATTAACTTGACTTGCCGATGTATGTGAGTCAGCCTACGAACAGGTTGGAGCGCATTCGCCATAGCTGGCTTGTTCCGACACCCCATTCTTGAATCCCTGAATTCTGAACGCAGCGCCTGGGATACCACCGGTAAAAGTTTTCGCTGATGGAGGTAACATGCCACGATTCACACGGAAGGTGGATTTCTCTTCACTCGGCCTGCTAGACGTGATACAGGCACGCGACCTTTATCACGTCCAGCTCTCCAACATGCCAAACGTGATCGGCACAGCGATTGGACGCTACCTGATTCGTACTGACGATCCGCGAGCCAAAGATCCCAATGCGCCCGCGCCGAAACTGAAACCGCCGCGTACCATTGACAACGTACTGGTAACAAACTGGTCCTGGCCTGCCCTGCTGGTGTTT
The DNA here is from genome assembly GCA_046704865.1 of Terriglobia bacterium. Lineage (GTDB taxonomy): Bacteria > Acidobacteriota > Terriglobia > UBA7540 > UBA7540 > SCRD01. Next base: position 3,854 of record JBJKQZ010000321.1, on the reverse strand, counting down.
GTTGACAAGTGGCAAGCGGCACTAGAATTCCAGCACAATCCGCAGGATTACATTCCGCCGCGGCTGTATCTTCCGGACGGGCGCGCCGTCCCTACGTGCGTGGTGGAAGCCCCTATCCTGCCGCGGGCTGAACGCACCATCGAGCAGCCGAACTTTTCATCCGGGCAGATCGCAGCCGGCAACGCCCTTCTGCGCGATTCCCAGGAGCAGGAACGGATTGGCACGGTCAGCTGCCTTGTGACGGACGGCGCAGACGTCTACGCGCTGACCAGCGGCCACGTGATCGGCAATGAGGAGGAAGACTTATTTGCGTTTGACGACGTCGGCCATCGAAAGCAGGTTGCCACAGCCGCAGACGCCATCCGCAAGAGCATTCCGTTTGGAGAGGCCTATCCTGACTGGCCTGGCATTCGGACCCTGCTCAGCGCGGACATCGGCTTGGCCAGGGTAACTGACGTTTCTGACTGGAAGGCGACGCTGGTCGACGGGCGGCGCATGGGCTCCGTGATCAACCTGAGCACGGATACCCTGACCCTGGATCTGATCGGATGCCCGCTCAAGGGCTACGGGGCGGCGTCGGGCGTTATGGAAGGCCAGGTGACCGCGCTCTTCTATCGCTATCGCGCCATCGGCGGAGCCGATTACGTTGCGGATATCATGATCGGCCCACGGAAGCAGGGCGAGAATGTTGAGACCCGCCCTGGCGACTCCGGCGCCATCTGGTTGTGGGACGCCGCAAAAGACCCGGCCGCTGACAAGGAGGACGATTCCGTCAAGCAAGCCATCGTTGAGCCGAGGCCGCTGGCCGTCCAGTGGGGAGGCTACTCAGCAGGGGGCGGATCGGGCGCGGGTTCACAGACCGAACGGCAGTTTGCGCTGGCAACCAGCCTCTCTCTCGCCTGCCGATTGCTTGAGGTTGAGTTCATCCGCGATCTCGGCTACGAGCGCTGGCAGTATTGGGGAAAGACCGGGCACTATAAAGTGGCTTGGAGCGCTTGCGGTCTCGTACGCGATCAGTATCTCAGCGACCTGCTGGCCGAAAATCGCGACAAGATCAGCGTTTCTGATGATGATCTCAGCGCCGGCCAGGTTCCCATGAATAACGCCAAGACCTTTATCGCCCTTGCGGATGTTGCTGACCTCTATTGGCGCTCTGCCCGGCCCAATGATGCGGCAAACCATTTTGCCGACATGGACAATCCCAACGTTTCTGATCCCAATGACCCTTCGCGCAAGGTGACGCTGCTGGAAGCATGGAAGAACCCGGCCACGCGTACAACCGACTACTGGAACCTCTACTACAATGAGGCGGGAACGGACAACCGCCACAAAGGAGCGCTGCCGTTCCGTGCTTGGGAAGTCTATGAACTGCTGGTGCAGTATGCGCGCGACGCAAAACTCACGGAGTTCGTCTGTGCTGCCGGATGTGTGGGACATTATATCGGTGACGCCTGCCAGCCTCTGCACGTCTCTTACCTGCACCATGGGCATCCGGACAAGCCCGAAGAGGAGCCTGTCCACTCAACGTTTGAAACCAAAATGCTCGACCGCTTTGTGGATGATCTGATCCAGGGCGTCAATGCCGGGCTCAGCAGCAAGACCGCGAAGAAGACCTACAACGGCGGCGCCGCCGCAGCCGACCACATTGTCTCTCTGATGTCAGCCGCGCTAGACGAGCTTTCTCCCGAAACCATCATCAAGGTCTATGACGACAATCCAGGCCGTCCGCGCCTGAAGGCCATGTGGGACGCCCTCGGCAAACAGACCGTCAACTGCATTGTTGCTGGGGCCATCGCGCTTGCCGAATATTGGGAATCGGCGTGGAAAGAGGGAAGGGCCGACCAGCATGCCGTGGCACTTCCACACCATCGGCCTGCCATCAGCGATACGGACCTGATGACGCTCTACCGGGACAAAGCTTTTATGCCGTCGCGTCTGCTCAGCCAGATGAAATTGCCTTAGCCGATGCGCTGAAAAATGGAATGATTTTCGATCGAATGTGGAGCGCGGATTTCTGAATTTGAGACACGCAGTCTTTCAGGAATGGCATCCCCACCGCCGTCAATTGTGCAAACGTAGCCTGCAGTTGTGCGTGTCCAGCGCATTACTCCGCTGTCCTTTACATCTGCATCAGACCCAGAGTTGAAAGTCAACTTGCCTCTGCCCGCTGCAACCGTGAAAGTTCTACTCGCATGCGTGAATATCTTCACGCGGTTCAGGGCCTTTTAAACCTGAATTCAAGGGCTTAGCACAATTGGCCCGGTATTTGCTCTTGCGATTATGGGGTAATTGTCAAGGAGGGCGCTCAAGCAGCGAGGATTGCTGCATAGGGAGGAATCTATCCCAAAAGGAGGATTTCATGTTCAGACAAATAACGAGACTCAGCCTGGTATTCATCGTGTTCGCCTGTTTGACAGGTCTGGCCGTTGCGCAAGACAACGGTGATATGCGCAGTCCAGCCCAATATGGTTTTCGCAACGGTTACGCGGATGGGTTCCAGCAAGGGCGCGAAGATCTCCGGGCGAGCGAAGCCCATAATTTCCACGGCCGCGATTACGACAACGCCATGCGCGGATACGAGTCTTACATGGGAAGCCGCGATGAATATCGCGAAGGATATCGCAGAGGATATGTGGCGGGCTACAACGATGGATATCGGGGCGGTGAATCACACTTTGCGGAGCCCTCCGGCCCGTCGCCTTATAATCGTCATGACGACGATGACTACGGTCCGGGGCCAGGCTATGGCCGCAGGAGCGTGGCATTCCAGACTGGGTTCCGTGACGGCATGATTGCCGGCGGAAAGGACCGGGACCATAACAAGCAGTTCCGTCCCACGAAGAATGATAAATACGATGACGCCGATCACGGTTACAGTCACGATCTCGGGAGCAAGAAGGAATATAAACGGGAATACCGCGAGGGTTTTGTGGCCGGTTATCAGCGTGGCTATGGGCGGGACTAGCACGAACAGCCTGTCTTAATCTCCGTGGTTCCTTCATAGCGGAGGTCGAAGTCTTCCCTGCGGAATGAAGCAAGGTAGGGCAGAATTGTACGCAAAGCTCATTACGCTGCGTTTCTATTCTGCTCTACTTAGCTTTGCGCGCCAGATAAATCGTGCGGAAACCCCTCTGGATTTTCCATTCTCGCACGAAGGGCGCCTGGTCCCACTGGCGGACCGTCTTGAACCCCGCGCGCTGTAGAGTCCGGCGGATTTCCGCCGGGGTCCAAGCTACCTGCTCCACGCGCTCCGTGCTTCGCCGCCAGCATTTTCCCCTGCGGATGAACCACTCGGCGTTGCTCCAGCCTTTTCCGCCGCGGCGCTCGTAGCCGCCGTGCATCACCAGGACTACTCCGGGCAGTTCTTGACGCCATGTTCCTGTCCACACCTCCTCAAACGCAGCGCGGTTGTTCACGTCAAAGAAGAACCAGCCGCCGGGTCGCAGCGCCCTCGCCACCGCACGGGCCACGCGGTCCAGATCGCTCCTGCGCGGCACGTGATTCAGAGCGTCGAATTCGCAGGTCACCAAGTCCACCTGTTCCGGCAGGCGGAAGCTACGCATGTCCGCTAGCAGAACGCGCACTGGCACGGCCTCGGTCCGGGCTTTTCGGCGCGCCAGCCGGACCATTTCGGGCGATGCATCCACACCATACGTCCGGATGCCGCTCCGAGCGAATTCCACCGCGGTGGTTCCCGTACCGCAGGCGAGATCGCACGCCGCCTCCACGCGCATCAGAATTTTTCCGAGGATCTGTCGCCGCGCGCGCTCCATCGGCCGTCGAATCGGCTCAAACAGACGGTCATAATAGACCGCCAGTAGTTTGTAAGGAGAATCTGCCATCGCAGCCATACT
>JBJKQZ010000320.1:0-5716 GCA_046704865.1 Terriglobia bacterium | reverse complement strand
TGCTGCAAACCTGACCGCCCAAGGCGGCATGGATGCTGCGCGACACTGCGCCGGCTTCTTCCGCATGGCACGTTGAGCATTCCACTTTTGCCACGCGCGCCGGGTGCGGGAATCCCGTGACGTCGGTATGACAAGTTGTGCAGGTCAACCCAGCATGCGCTCCAACCTCGCGTTTCGCTTCGCTCACAAAGACGCTGCGACCCGAGGAGAACTTCAGGTCCTTCTGACCGTGGCAGGCGAGACACTCCGTATCCGGGCTGCCCGACTGTTGAGCTTGCACCACCCGCGGAACCGGCAACAAGAACGCAAGCGCCAGGAGTGAGCCGAGATATTTCCGATTTTCCATGACACTCACTGAAGAGAGTGCGGGCGCGAGGAATCGCGACTATTTCATCCCCAGCTCTTTCAATACTTTTGGGTTGGGATCATCGATAGCAAGCAGCGTGTGACACGTGTCGCAATCATTCGGTATGGTGCGGCCACTGGCGCTTTTGTGGCTGCCGTCATGGCAGCGGGAACACCCGGGAAAGTCCATGTGGCCGAGATTGTTGGGGTAGGTCCCCCAAGTAATGTTCATGTCCGGGAAAATGTTTCGAAGGTAAATAGCCTGGACCTGCTTTACCGCCGCGTCGATCTGAGCGTGCTTGCTGCGGTAGACGCCCGGATAAGCCGCGCGATAATAGTCGTACAAAGAGGCTGCGATCTGCCGAGTGGCTAAGTCGCGGTCCGCATAGTTCACGCGCAGTGTCTGGACAGCCATCTTCTTGATGAACGGCAGATCCACGCTGATACGGCCATCTGCCAGGGCCTCGTCCACGGCACGGTCCGGCAACTCGAAGGTGTGGGTTGGCCGATTGTGGCAGTCCATGCAGTCCATGGTGCGGTGCTCACCAGCGGCCAGTTGCTCGGGTGTGGCCTTCGTATCGGCAGAAATGAATTCAATGCGTTTTCCACGGTCATCCACGTAGGTGACCTCCGGGATCACTTGCCGGTGGCGGTCAATCGCGATGTATTGCACGCGCGAACGATCACTCAGGTGCCGCCCGTGGATCCCCACGGCTCCATCCCATGTCCGTCCGCCAATCTTCAGCACCAGAACTGTGGTAAGGGGGGTATTTTTTTCGTCCTCGGAATATTTCGTGCGGACAATAAACTTATCGCCCGTGAACCGCTGGGGCCAGTGACACTGCTCGCAGGTTTCGCGTGCCGGACGCAACTGCTCGACCGGGTAAGGAATCGGCCGATCGTACGTATGAAAGGTGACGGCAAACACCTGACGAACGCCAGAAAGCTTCGAGCGCACAAACCAATCGGCTCCGGGGCCAATGTGACACTGAACGCAGGCCACCCGCTGATGCGGTGAATCGAGGTAGGTGGTGTACTCAGGTTGCATGACGACGTGGCATGTCTGGCCGCAGAACCCGGCGGAGTCCATATATTCGACCCCTTGATACGAAGCGACGCTGAAAATGATGATATTGGCCATGGTGAGGCCACCGACCCAGGCCACCGCTCGGCGCAGGAAGGGATTGGACAAATCAACCTTCGGATAAGCCTCTGGAACGGCACCGGCGCGAGCGAGCTTGTGATGCCGCCAAAGCGCTCCGACCGGCATCAAAATCAATCCGAAAACGAACAGCCCGGGGAGGATCAGAAAAAAGATCACACCGACATAGGGATTCACATTCTCGCCAGAGAGAATATCCAGCGCCCAGAAACCAGCCAGCGTCATTGCCGAACTGGTTGTAAGGATCGCGCCGGCCAAAGTGATTACGTTGCCGCCCAAGTAGGCAGCGGGCCTCATCCACGCTATGAGTTGCTGGCGAAGTGTCATCAGGACGTCGAAGGATTTCCGCGCATGGGGAGAACTGCCGGCTATTTCGTGCGAGCCATGCTCCGCATGTACTCAACAAGGTGCTTGATCTGCTCGTCGCTCAACTTTCCCATATAGGCAGGCATCTTCCCCTTGCCACAACTGGTGATCGTGGTTAGCTGGGCATCGGTCTGCTTCTGCACGTCAGCGGAACGCAGGTCGCGCATTTTCAGAGCCTTGCCTATCGCCGTGTTGCCGCTGCCATCGGCGCCGTGACAAACGGAGCATTTCGCCTTGAAGAGAGGGGGCGCATCCTTTTGCGCCCAAAGAGCGGTAGAGAAGACGCTCAGGCCGAAGCAGCACAAAACTAGCCAACCGCTCGCCATGCGCTGGAACCTTTGCATACTCCCTCCGGAAAGGACCAGCGCGTGCGTTGCACACCACTGACCAAGCAGTCAGTGAGTTAACACGATGGTTTTCCAGAAACTTTCAAGCTGGTTCTGTCAGCGGGCAACCCGCGTGGTTCCGGTTCGGCACAAGGCTTCCCGATCCAGGAATGAAGCCCAGATCTCGACGGCCCCGAAGCGAACTTGCTGCGGTCATCTCGGACCGAAAGCCTTATCGGTTTGTCACTTCAACCGAGATGCTCGCGGCACGAAGAGAAAGATAATGCTCGGTCCAGGTCTTATGAATTGCGTCTTCGGCATACGCATCTGCTGCAGCGCGACTTTGAAACTCGATTGCAAACGCACTGCTGAAGTCTCTCGGCTCGATGCGATCACTTTCGGTCCAAACGTTTTTGATTCCTGGAATTCTCGCAGCCATATCCTTTACTCCGTCGAGAACTATTTTCTTTTCGGCCTCGGAAACATTGGGATTCCACTTGATCGAGACCACATGAATTACGGTTCGAGGCTGGCCGATCCTGCTTTCCCCGGCCCAATAGCCACTTGTCAAGAGGGCTGCGGCCATCAGCCCGCCTATCAGCCCAAGGAAGATTTTTCGCGCGCGCATACACCTTCCCTCCTGTGCCGTGCACAAGTAAGTCTGTCGAAAGAAGCCCGATGACTTCTCTTGAAATTGGGTTTCGCTTTTCTTTCTATTCTGGAGCAATTCAGGAACCAAGCTGGAAACGCTGGCGGTGGGATCTCTCAAACTTCAGCGAAGCGGCTGGGGCTGTGGCGCGCCGCGAAGCAGTTCGAATCGTTCCGGAGCGCAGCACGCAGAACCGAGGCGGGCCACGTCACGGCGCATCTCCGGCCTTTCGCGCAAGTGTTTGAGCGTCTCGCGCAGAATACTGGCAGCACTGCTGTCCCGGGGCGTCAGCAACCGGTAATGCATCCATTTCCCTTCTCGTCGCGCCGCAACAACACCCGCCCGGCGCAAGTAGGCCAGATGACGGGAAACCTTGGGCTGGCTGATCCCCAAAATTTCCACAAAGTAACAGACGCAAATTTCGCGGTCCCCCATCAGGTTTAGCAGCCGCAGCCGCGTGGGGTCCGCCAGCGCGCGAAACAGAAGGGCCAAGGAACTGCCTGTGCCCCCGGTCACCATGCCCATATTCTACACCATCCATACGCCTTGACATATATGACGGGCCACACTATGCTGCATACATGCGCGTATGCGCATATGACGAGCCGCACAAGGAGCCCCCATGACATCCGGAGCCGTCAAGGCACTCAAGGCGCACGTGGCGATTAACGTTCGCGACGTAGAGCAAAGTATCCGCTTCTACCGCAAGATGCTCGGCATCGAACCTTCCAAAACCCGCAAAGGATACGCCAAATTCGAGCTGAACCAACCGCCGCTCAATTTCACGCTGAACCAGGTCCCCTTCCACGAACGTGGAGCCCTTTCGCACCTGGGCATTCAGGTGAGCACGACCGAAGACGTCCTGGCCGTGCGCGAGCGCTGGCTGGAAGAAGGATTGATTCCCCGTGATGAACTGCAGACAGAGTGCTGCTACGCGCTTCAGGACAAAACCTGGGTTGCGGACCCGGACGGCAACGAATGGGAAGTCTTTGCAGTGCTCCAAGACAATCTGCCGGAAAAGACGGCGGCGGAAACTGCCTCTTGCTGCGGGCCGGACTGCTGCGCTCTCGCCCAGGAGGCACAGCCGTGACCGCCCTGCACGGCCCCTACAACGTTTTATTCCTGTGCACGGGGAACTCCGCCCGCTCCATCATGGCCGAGGCCATCCTGAACACCAAGGGACGGCCGCAGTTTCACGCATATAGCGCCGGAAGCAAGCCCGCAGGACTGGTTCGTGAAGAAGCTCTCAAACAGATCCGAGCGGCGCGGCTCTCCACGGAGGGGTTACGGAGCAAGGGTTGGGATGAGTTTGCCAGGCCCGGCGCTCCCAGATTGCATTTCGTGTTCACCGTGTGCGACAACGCGGCCAAAGAGGTGTGTCCGGTCTGGCCCGGCCAGCCCATGACAGCTCATTGGGGCGTTCCCGATCCTGCCGCTGCAAAGGGCACGCCCGAGCAGATCGATTACGCCTTTCGCGATGCGTTCATGATCCTGGATCGCCGAATCAGTTTACTGTTGTGCCTGCCGCTTGCCAGTCTGGATCTGCTGGCCATCAAGAAGGAAATCGACCGGATCGGCCTGCAATGAAACCGATCCTTGCACACCGTATCATCTCAGAACTTGTCGGTCGCAATTGGCGATGGGCTTGCACACGAAAAAAGCCGAAAATCACCGGTTCCAAGGAAGCGTAGAGGAGATATGCCGAGCACAATTACATCCCGCCTGGGTTTCTTGGACCGCTACCTGACGCTGTGGATCTTCACTGCGATGCTGGTCGGAGTCGTCAGTGGCTGGGCGCTTCCCGGTATGGTGCCGTTCCTAAACCGCTTCAGCGTGGGAACGACTTCGATTCCCATCGCGGTTGGGTTGATCCTGATGATGTATCCCCCGCTGGCCAAGGTTCGATATGAGGAACTGGGCGAGGTCTTCCTCAATAAGAAGATCCTGGTTCTCTCGCTGGTGCAGAACTGGGTCATTGGTCCGGTGCTCATGTTTGCGCTGGCCATCATCTTCCTCCGGGGCTACCCGGAATACATGGCGGGATTGATTATGATCGGGCTAGCACGGTGCATCGCCATGGTGATCGTGTGGAACGATCTGGCGAAGGGTGACGCCCAGTACGCCGCCGGACTCGTGGCCTTCAATTCGGTCTTTCAGGTACTGTTTTACTCCGTATACGCGTGGATTTTCGTAACGAAGCTGCGGTAATGGTTTGGTCTGCGCGGCTGCATCGTGGACGTCTCCTTCGGGTAAATTGCCATGACCGTATTCAGCTATCTCGGCATACCGTTTCTCGCAGGCATGATCACGCGCCTGGTGCTGGTTCGCGCGCGCGGCAGGCAGTGGTACGAAAACCATTTCATTCCGCGGATCAGCCCCATCACTCTCATCGCGCTGCTGTTTACGATCGTAGTAATGTTTTCGCTCAAGGGCGCCTACATCCTGCAATTGCCACTGGACGTCATCCGAATCGCCATCCCGCTGCTGAACTACTTCGTAGTCATGTTCCTGGTCTCGTTTTATATGGGACACCAGTTGGGAGCAGATTATTCGAAGACGGCCACACTTTCGTTTACGGCGGCCAGCAACAACTTTGAATTGGCCATTGCTGTAGCGGTGGCCGTATTCGGCATCAACTCTGGTGCGGCTTTCGCAGCCGTGATCGGGCCGCTGGTGGAAGTTCCCGTAATGATCAGCCTCGTTCGAGTTGCTGCCTATTTTCAGCGGCGTTACTATCCCCTGGCCGCGTGACACCGTGGATGGGATCGAGAACAGGCGTTGCGCGTTCGGCAGATTGCCGCTAGCGGCTTGCTACGCCAAGATTGTGTACGCCGGAAAACAAGAACAGGCTCGTGCTCACGGCCTGCG
>JBJKQZ010000319.1:0-6600 GCA_046704865.1 Terriglobia bacterium | reverse complement strand
TGGCGCAATCCATACCTTTGAAAATGATACCCGACCCGACGATGCTAACCACGCCGAATATGGCATGTTCCTGCTGCGGGAACCGCATGGCGGCAGCGGCAGACAACTTGAAGGGAAACGGCTTTTTGACATCTCAGCAACTATTCTTGACCGATTTGGACTTCCATTACCCAACGGTGCACAAGGGAATGCAATCGAACGCGCTTAACAGCAGCCCGTGTTCCCTTGCCATCTTAAAATACACGAGACGACCTCATGGATTTTGCCTGGACTGACGAGCAGAAAACTCTACGAAACGAAATCACCAAGTTTGCACGGCAGGAGCTTAACGATGGAGCGATTGAAAGAGATCGCGAGTCGAAATTCCACTGGGAAGGCTGGAAGAAGTGCGCCGAGATGGGGATTCAGGGCCTGCCCGTGCCGCAGGAATACGGCGGCGGCGGTGCGGACATCCTGACGACGGCCTGCGCGCTGGAGGCTCTGGGATACGGGTGCCAGGAAAACGGGCTGACCTTCTCAGTCAATGCCCACATGTGGACTTCGGAGATTCCGATCATGTCATTCGGGACTGAAGCCCAGAAGAAACACTATCTGCCCAGGCTTGCAAGCGGCGAATGGGTGGGCCTGCACGGCATGACGGAGCCGATGTCCGGGTCCGATGCCTACAGCCTGAAGACGCGTGCAGAGCGCAAAGGTGACCGGTTCGTGCTGAATGGCGTGAAGACTTTTATCACCAATGCGCAGCACGCCCAGGTGTTAATTATCTTTGCCAATGTGGATCCATCGAAGGGCGCGGCGGGGATCACGGCATTCATCGTTGAAAAGGGAACGCCAGGCCTCTCCATCGGCCAGAAAATCAGCAAGATGGGCCTCCGCACCTCTCCAATGGCTGAAATCGCCCTGGTTGATTGTGAGGTCCCGGTTGAAAACGTTCTCGGCAGCGAGGGATCGGGTCCGGGCATTTTTACGGCCTCCATGGAATGGGAGCGCATTTGTATTGTTGCGGGACACCTTGGAACCATGCGGCGGCTGCTTGAGACCTGCGTTAAATATGCCAAAGGGCGCGAACAGTTCGGGAAACCGATCGGCAAATTCCCTGCTGTGGCAAACCGGATTGTGGACATGCAGATCCGGCTGGAAACAGGACAGCTCCTGCTTTACAAGGCGGCCTGGCTTAAGAAATCGGGTCGGCACGCTCTGCGTGAAGCATCCATCGCAAAACTCTATATCAGCGAAGCCTGCGTCCAAAGCTGCCTCGACGCCATTCAGATTCACGGCGGTTATGGCTACATGACCGAGTACCAGATCGAACGCGATCTGCGAGACGCGGTTGCGGGAACGATATATTCCGGCACCTCAGAGATTCAGAAAAACATCATCGCCGGCTTTCTGGGGCTTTAGACCCAGGCCGGCTCCAATCCCGGGGAAAGAACGCATGGCCTACCTCCTTCAGCAACTCCTTGCTAAAACAGCCGCCCGATTTCCGGAAAGAACCGCCGTCTGGGCGCAGGGCAGGACACTGACCTACCAGCAGCTTGAAGAGCAATCAAACCAGCTTGCGCATCTGCTTCGGGAGTCCGGCATCAGGAAAGGCGACCGGGTCGGCATCTATTTCCCCAAGGCGATTGAATCCGTAGTCAGCATGCTCGGCGTTCTGAAGGCCGGAGGCGTGTACGTTCCCCTCGACCCGCAATCGCCCGTTCGGCGCATCGAGTACATCCTGGAGAACTGCGGCGTCAAAGGCTTGATTACAGTGCCGGGCAAGTTCGAGGGATTGTCACCCAGCGCCAGCAGCGCGGACCGCTTCACAATCCTTCTTGGCGACCCGGAAAAGGTGACCGGCGATAGCAAGGTGATTCCGTGGAATCAGATTACTGATTACCCACATGCGCAGCCTCCCGTTTGCCAAACCGTTGAGACTGATCTCGCCTACATCCTGTATACCTCGGGATCGACGGGTGACCCGAAGGGCGTGATGCTGTCGCATCGGAATGCACTCACCTTTATCAACTGGTGCGCGGAGACATTCCAGATCCGGCCGGAAGACCACCTTTCAAACCACGCGCCACTCCATTTCGACTTGTCCGTTTTCGATGTCTACAATTCAATTAAGGCCGGCGCGGCGGTGTACATGATCCCGGAAGACATTGCCCCGTTCCCGGCAAGCCTGGCTTCATTCATTGAAACGCACGGCATCAGCGTCTGGTATTCGGTCCCTTCCGCGCTGGTTTACCTCCTTCTGCACGGGAATCTGCCCCGCCGCAACCTCGCACAGCTTCGTCTGATCCTTTTTGCCGGCGAGCCCTTTGCGGTCAAATATCTGCGAATGCTGGCGGAGGTTGTGCCTGGCGCCGAACTCTACAATCTTTACGGCCCAACGGAAACCAACGTGTGCACCTATCACCGGGTTGATCGCTCAAAGCTCTCTAATTGCGAGAAGCTTCCAATTGGCAAGGCGTGCAGTAATACGGAAGTCTTCGCAGTAAATGAGGCCGACGAGCCGCTCAAGCCGGGGGAAACGGGGGAACTGCTGGTGCGCGGCCCATCTGTTACTTACGGCTACTGGCATGACACGCAAAAGACTGCAAAGGCGGTTTTGGAAAACCGCTTTCAGCCTCACTTCAGCGAGAAGATTTACCGTACCGGCGACCTTGTAACCATCGATGAAAACGGCGACTACTACTACATGGGCCGTATCGACAATATGGTCAAGAGCAGGGGATACAGGATCGAACTGGGTGAAATTGAGACGGCACTGTACTCCCATTCCGCGGTGAAAGAAACCGCGGTTGTGGCCGTACCCGATGATCAATTAGGCAACCGAATCAAAGCTTTCGTCGCCACCAATCAGCCGGGCATGCTGACCAAGGCTGACATCCAGCAGCACTGCGCGCAACGAGTTCCTAAATACATGATTCCGGAACTCGTCGAGTTCTGTGATAGCTTGCCCAAAACTTCCACAGGAAAAGTGGATCGCAAGCGGCTGGCCCAAGTGGGCGGCCAGGGATAAAACTGAGCTTCTATGAGCCTGGAAAGGGTCTCTCAAAGATTATATTTTTGTAACATGATGACTGTCGATACATCTTCGACGGGGCACCTTCTGAAGGGTGTGAGTCTCTCCCAATTGCAATGCTTTGATGGATTTCCGGCAGCAGGCAACGCGACTCGAGTGATTCAGCGTCAAAGGAAAGCGGACCTTTCGGTTCTGTCGTGGCGCCTTCGAAAACTTGCAAACCCGGGGCGGAGTTGGTACAAAGTAGGAGGGAAGAAAACCTCGGGGCGGAAGCTTAATGAAGTTGGCAAACAACAAGGGACCCTTTTACCCAAGACATTCCGCCCAACGCTTCCTAAAGATTACGATCCTTCTTTTGGCTGGGCTTGCTCTCTACGGTTGTGGTGGAGGCGGCAATACCAGCACCTTTAGCAGTTCTGTTACTTCAAATCCGCCGCCGACGTCACCGCCTCCTACCAATGGAGGTCCGGGGTGTGTTGGCGTTGGGCTCACTGAAAAAGCGACCGATGTCTCAGCGCAACTTTCCCAACTTTCTGGCGTAAAGGTTACGCAACTTTCCGACAACGGTATCAATACAAATACTTACGCGGATGTCCCATCCTATAGTTCATCGGTAGGCCTGCTTGCATACAACCATTCCATCCCGTCGCAAATTGTGACGGCAACCGTGGACGGGGCCAATACGCAGGTCATTTCAGGTGCGCAAATCGGTCAACAGGTGGTTGTGAGCGTTGATGGCAAGTACGTTTATTACGAGGGCAGAAATCCCGATGACACGGCGGATGTCTACGGTGTGCAGGTCGGGGATTCAGGGAATTGCCAGCAGATACGAATGTCAAACCTTTCGATGACGCCCATTGCTCCGTTGGGGGCAATCCAAATCTCCCCTTCGAGCATTGACCCCACGACCAATAATAATGTGATCGCGTTTTCGGAAGGGCTGATTTTGCATCGCGTCGAAGGCAGCGGAATGAGCTGGTATTCGCTTCCTGATATTACTCTGCCCGATCCCGAAAACACTCAGGTTTTCGATCGCATCCGATTGAATCCGGTTTTTCCAAACATCATCTGGTGGAAACGCGATGCGCCAAATCCTAATCCCAACGGCGCTGCCTCCCCAGCGCTATATGTTGCAGATTTGAACGCTACGCCAATCGTTGCATACAGTGTGGCAGGAGCTGGAGTGGCGGCGGGCCATCCCGCCTGGTCAAGCAATGGTCTGCAACTTGGATACCTTGTAAACGGCGTTTGGACTGTTGCCACCATTTTGAACAGCGACGGCAGCTTTGCTTTACAGAACGGGGCCTTCACCTCTACCACGATCGGGCCGCCGCAGGCTTCGGGATTGGGCGTAGACTATTGCACGTGGTCTCCGGACAACTCAGTTTTTGTGTGCAATACATTGGGAGCTGCGGGCGACCCCATCTACCTGATGTCATTAAATGGCACCCAAACCAAAATCCTTGCCAATACTTACACAAACAGCACTACGGATGCCGGGATTCCCAAACCCGGCTGGCTTGACAATGGCCATATTATTTTTGCAACGGACTGGAGCGGGAGCCCTCAAATTTATGTCATCTCCGGTTTCACGACAACCTTTCCGTAAGATCTATTCCCCGGATCAACTTTAGAATTCCAACAGGACATTTGCAAACCCGCAAACCTTCGGAATCTTGCATTTAGCCGCGCAACCTTCCGCGCAAAACGCTAAAATTGAGGTCTCTGCCTGAGGAGCAGAGGCCGGGACCCGAAACGAGAGAGATACATGGGAGATAGAAACTATTCGATCAGCGTCTTTGGACTTGGGTATGTAGGCACAGTTACCTCTGCCTGCCTGGCCCACAAAGGCCACAAGGTTATCGGCGTAGACGTTAACCCAAGCAAAGTCGCATTTTTGCAGGAGGGCCGCAGCTCAATTGTGGAACCCCAGATGGACCAACTGGTGGCTGAAACTCATCAGGCCTGCCGGCTGCACGCTACTTCTGACGCAAGCGCCGCGGTTCGCGATACGGAGGTTTCAATCGCCTGCGTCGGCACTCCCAGTCTCCGGAACGGTAAACTCGACCTCTCGCACATCGAGCAGGTTTGCCATGAGATTGGCCGCGGCCTGGCGGAGAAAGATTCTCCCCACACGGTGGTAATCCGGAGCACAGTGCTCCCCGGTACCACCGAGACCCTGGTGATTCCGGCCCTGGAGCAATCGAGTGGAAAGCGTGCCGGCGTTGATTTCTACGTCTGCTATAACCCCGAGTTCATGCGCGAGGGAACTGCTGTTGGGGACTTCCTGAAGCCGCCATTCACCATACTTGGAGCCGCAAAGCCCGAACATCTGTCTGCATTGCGCGAAATCTATGGTTGGGTGCCAGGACGTGTTTTTGAAACCACTTTCGCAGTGGCTGAGGCTGTGAAGTATCTCTCAAATGCGTTCCATGCCCTGAAGATAAGCTTTGCCAACGAGGTCGGGACTCTGCTGAAGCATTTCGGAGTCGATACACAGGAAGCTATCCAAATTTTCACTTCGGATACACAGCTCAATATTTCTCCTGCTTACCTGTCGCCGGGCTTCGCGTTCGGCGGGTCCTGCCTTCCCAAAGACCTTTCTGCCCTGGAATATCGCGCCCGTGAGCTCGATTTGAAGCTTCCACTTCTCGAATCGATCCAGCAGAGCAATCTGAGGCATATTGACCGCGCCGTCGAATCCATTCTACGGACAAACAGAAAACGGATTGGCCTGCTGGGACTGAGCTTTAAGGCCGGCACGGACGACTTGCGAGAAAGCCCGCAGGTTAAGGTCTGCAAACGGTTGTTAGGTGAAGGATGTGAAATCCAGATCTGGGACCCGTACATCTCCGCCGGACACCTGATGGGTTCAAACCGGCAGTTTATTGATGAGGTGATTCCCCACATCGGATCGCTGCTTTCAACAAACCTTGCGGAAGTTGTGAACGGGGCTGAAGTGGTGATTGTGGGAACGAATGCTGTCGAAAAAACCGATCTCGTTCCCCTGCTGCGGCCTGAGCAGATTGTGATCGACCTGGTAAACCTTGACAAGACACGGCGCCCGATGAATGGCGCGGCGTATCAGGGGATTTGCTGGTAATGAGACCGTGTGGGAAGATGAGGAGTGCTGATGGCGGGTTTTAGGCACCTCATTCGCGTGGCGATAGTGAAAGGCTGACTGTGCGCGTCATTATTAAGATTGGGACGAGTCTTATTGCCCCGGGTGGCAAGCTGAATGCTTCCAGAGTGCGTGCCCTGATTGACCAGATGGATATGGTCAAGCACGAATACCTGATTGTGACTTCCGGCGCCATCGCCTGCGGGATGTCTGTGCTGGGAAACCATGAAACGCCTGCCACCGTTACCCAAATGCAGGCCGCGGCTGCCGTCGGGCAAAGCCATCTGATGCGGACCTATGAGCGGTTGTTTTTCGGGAAGACCATCGTTGCACAATTGCTGGTTTCAAAAGACGATTTCTTGTCGTCGGCGCGCTACCGGAATCTTTGCAACACGCTTGAAGAACTGCTCAACTTGAAAGTGCTGCCCATTGTCAATGAAAACGACAGCGTGAGTGTGCGTGAGCT
>JBJKQZ010000318.1:0-4591 GCA_046704865.1 Terriglobia bacterium | reverse complement strand
ATCATCGCCACAGAACGGGCCAAACGCCCTCACGAATTTGCCCGGAAGGACGATCAAAAAAGGGTCAATCCTCCCTACGTTCCATCCTGCCCTTTTTGTCCCGGCAATGAACAGATGACTCCTCCCGCAACATTGGTGATTCCTGACCACGGTTCCTGGCGGCTGCGCGTGACTCCCAACAATTTCGCCGCGCTTTCCTATGATGGTGAAAGGCACCGCTCGTTTGAAGGGATTCGGCGGACGGTTACGGGCGTGGGAATCCACGAGGTCATCATTGAATCTCCGGATCACAGCAAGTCGACAGGACTGTTGGAAGACTCCCAGGTTGAAACGCTCATCGATGCCTACCTCAACCGTTTCAATTTTGCATCGCAGGATCCACGTGTTGAGCAGGTCACGATTTTTAAAAACCACGGGCTAGCCGCAGGGACTTCACTTGAACATCCTCATTCCCAGATTATTGGCTGTCCTGTGATAACTTCGCAGATTCGCGACCGGATGATCAATGCTCTGCATCATTTCGACGAGTTTGGCGAGTGCATTTTTTGCCGGGTTCTCGAAGTCGAATTGCTGGAGAAGGCACGCATCGTGATAGAGACCGAGCATTTTGTGACGTTTGTTCAATTTGCTGCGCTCACTCCATTTTCAATGCTGATCATGCCCCGGCGGCATATGTCCTGCTTTTCGGAAATCACCGATGCGGAAGCGGTGGACCTGGCCAGAATCCTGCGGCGCACTCTGGCTAAACTCTACTACGGGCTGATGGACCCCGATTTCAACTACACCATTCGGACGGCCCCCAGAGAAGCGTGCGGCGTAAAGTATTTCCATTGGTATCTCAGCATTATTCCACGTCTCACAAGGGTGGCCGGTTTCGAACTGGGCTCCGGAATGTTTATCAATACTTCTTTGCCTGAAGAAAACGCGTCGTTCCTGCGGGAGGTTACGACCGGTTGAGTCATGTTGTGGGAACTGGCTGCAATGCGTGCGACCCATAGGCACATTCAGCAGGGACTTATTTTGGGTTGAAGGAAATTTGAAAGGACGGTCAACCTGATGTTTTGGCTGATCAGCACTAGTGAGGATCATGAAACGAAGAGAATTCCTGGGTTATCTGGCGGGAGGCCTGGCCGCCGCAACATTCGCTGGAAAAGAAGGTTTGTTGCTGGGCCGAGTGCGGCATCCAAGGCGGTCGCGCCGAATTTCGCACGCAGAGTATCTTTTGGGCCAGCGCATCGGGGTTTCATCTTGGAGCTTTCATAATTATTTTCCGCAGACTCGCAGCAGTGATTACACCGGGCCGCACCAGACGTTTGCATTGCTTGACTTCCCGGGTATGATCGCGGACCGCTACAAGGTCCATCACCTGGAAATTGTCGCTCCGCACTTTGCATCAACGGAACCTGTTTATTTGGACGAACTGCGGCGGCAACTGGTCCGTGCGCGTTCCTATCTGGTAAACCTCCCGGTTGACATCAAGGAGTTATCGACGGGCGGTGGACTGTCTGACCCCAGCGAGTCTGTTCGCAGGGCCGCAGTAGAGGCCGCGAAGAATTGGATAGACATTGCCGCACATCTGCGCGCCCGTTCGGTCAGATGCGATCCCGGAAAGATGGACCCCCAGGAATTTTCGCCCACCATCAATTCGTACAGGGAACTTGTAGCGTACTCCAGCCGAAGAGGAGTTCGCGTGGTTGTGGAAAATCACGGCGGAGTTGGGTCAGAGCATCCTGAGGACCTGGTCAGGCTTTTCAAGAGCGTGAACAGCAGCTACCTGGGATCGCTGCCGGACTTTGGTAATTTCCCCGATGCAAACACCCGCGCACGCGGTCTGGAGCTGCTTTTTCCCTATGCCTCCATCGTTTGTCACGCCAAAGGATTGGAATTTGACGCCCAGGGCAACGAGACGAAATATAATTTTCCCCGTTGCGTCGCGATTGCAAAACAGAAAAATTTCCGCGGCGTTTACTCTGTGGAGTTTGAAGGCTCGGGCGATCCCTATCAGGGAGTTCAGGATGTTATCAACGAGCTGTTGAGAGACGTGTAGGAATTTCCTCTCACGCATAGCGCATAGCTTTAACCGGTCCCGCCGGTTTATGGGTTCCAAATGCGGGGCGATCACACCTTGAAAGAAGCAGGAGATGAGCCGTTATGTCAGACAGAATTGATCGACGTTCGTTTCTGGGCAGGACCACACGGTCATTGCTGGCCACTTCAATGATTCCTGCCGCCAGCGGAAGCGCCTTCGGCGGTGGAATTCCAGATCAGGAAGCTGAACATCTTCAGAAGATTCTCAAGCCGGATTCCGTGGGGATCTTTCCGCGCCCTCACCAACTGACTGAGTCGCAAAGGCATTTTCCTTTAAACGAAGAGACCATGATCATTCTGCCCGGTGGAGCTTCAGAAAATGACCGGCGCCTCTCCCGCTTCCTGATAGAAGAGTTAAGCGACCGGTACGGAGTCCAGCCTCGAGTCCGGAATGAAAACGCTTTGCCTGAAAGCGATCATTTCATTCTGATGGGATCGATCAGCAATCCTCTGGTGCGCGAGTATTGCCGCCGCCATCGGCCCGACGTTTCTGCGTCGAGCCCCGGCCCGGAAGGCTATTACCTTCACGTCAGCGAGAACGCCGCTGTGGTTGCTGGCTCGGATGATCAGGGAGCTTTTTATGGATTGCAATCCCTTCGGCAATTGATCGAGAAGCGAGACGGTCAGCTGCGGATTCAGGGCGTTGAGATTCGCGACTGGCCGGACAAGCCGTTCCGCGGAGTCTATCTTTATCTTCCCGGCCGTGACAACATTCCGATGTTCAAGCGCTTTGTGCGTGATGTCGCGGCACAGTACAAGTTCAACACGGTGATCGTCGAAATGAACGCCTGCATGCGGTTCGACATGCACCCGGAATTGAACGAGGGCTGGGTTGAGTTTACCCGCGACACCAACTACAGCCGGCGCAACTATCCGCCGGACCCGTTGCATGGGCGTGAACAGAATTCCTCGCACCAGGATTGCGGTGACGGAGGATTTCTGGAGAAAGACGAAGTCGCGGACCTGATTGATTGGTGCCGGCAGCACCGGATTGAAGTGATTCCTGCCATTCCTTCGCTGACTCACGCCTTTTATCTTCTGACCAAACACAAGGACTTGTCAGAAGTTCCGGGCGACAAGTGGCCGGACACCTATTGCCCGTCGAACCCGGGGAGTTACAAGCTGCTGTTTGAAGTGATGGACGAATTCCTGGAAGTGATGAAGCCCAAAATGGTCCATGCGGGCCACGACGAGTGGTTCGCGCCTTTTGGGCTTTGCCCCTGCTGCAAGTCAAAGAATCCCGGAGAAGTTTATGGCCACGATCTCATCAAGGTGCACGAATACCTGGCGAACAAGGACATCAAGATGGCGATCTGGGGCGACTATCTGCTGGAAAGCGTGCGAGGCAAGGGAATGCGCAAGCACGTTACAAAGGATGGATGGGTTTACTATTCGCCGGGGGCGATGACGCCGCAGCAGGTGAAGGAGTTGGTCCCCAAAGATATCCTGATTTTCAACTGGTTCTGGTCATTAAGATGGAAGGGCAAAAGCAACGAAGCGCTGCTCGACGATTTCGGGTTCCGGCAGATTTACGGCAACATGGAACCCAACATTGGAGAATACTCCGAACGGATCAAGCGCCCCACGATTATCGGCGGCGCGCCATCAGCCTGGGAAGCGACCAACGAGTACAACTTTGGAAAAGACCTGTTGTACAGCTTTCTCGGGTGCAGCAACCTGCTCTGGTCGACGGGCGTGCTGGAATCCGCCAGGCTTTCGTCCATCGTTCAGGCCTCCGCACCGGCATTGCATCGCAATCTGAGTGGAGAAACCGTCCCCAGTGAGACGGGTGATCCGGTCGTTGCCATCGACATTTCCGCCTCATTCAACATGCCGCTCCGCGAATCCTCTTTCGGAGTGGACCTTGGCGATTTGCAAAGTGGGAGAATCGCTGCGGGAAGCGGCATGTTTGATTTGACGGCTCCTTCTGCTTCCGCCGGCAAGGGCATCGTGATGGTTGGCAACGTGGGCAAAACGCCTAATCCATTGCCGCGAGAGGTCCGGAGCATCCCGATTGACATGGACGCCACCAGCCTTCTTTTCCTGCACGCCTGCGCCATACCGGCCACCAACAAGGAAGCTTACCGCCTGATCTGGGACTTGCGCGACTCGGCGGATCTGCTGGGTTGGTACGAAGTGGTTTACGATGACGGATTGCCGGAGGTGATCCCCATTCGCTATGGCGTCGACCTGCTGGAGTGGAACTGGCGCAGCCATCCCAAGCGTGGCGCATATTGCTACGGCGCGGATGAGGTGGCTTGCGGAAAGGAGGATGGGAATCCCATAAGCTTCTTCGCATTTGAGTGGACAAACCCGAGGCTGGGCCAGGTGATTCGGGAAGTCAACCTGAAAGGCTCACAAGGATTCCGCGGCGCCGTACCGGGGTTTGAAAACTCATTTGGAAAAGTCATTCCCAATAACGCCGTCATGCTCAAAGCCATCAGCTATGTAAAGCGGCGGGGCTGATGCAAGGCGGCACGAATTTGCAATCGACTGTGACGGG
>JBJKQZ010000317.1:0-4680 GCA_046704865.1 Terriglobia bacterium | reverse complement strand
TCCGCAATCATGTCTGTGGACATCAGGCCAAACACATTCCCACCTTTAACAACCAGCACGGCGGGTTTCCTGCCCGGAGCGGCGGGAACGTGCAAAGTGGCGTCGAGCCAGATGCCGGGGGAGCTCTCAAATCTGATGCGCTCTTTTTCTCCGCCGGTGGCACCCGTCTTGTCCAGAACCTCAACCTTTGGCGCCGACCTGTCAGTGGGAATTTGAAGCTGGCGCAGTTGTGACAAAAGTTCGGGGATCGTTCCGGGTTTTCTTTGTGCCTCAAAGTCAGTGCGAAGTATCTGGTAGAGCTTTCTGCTGCCGGGTTCATCTTCAACATTGCCGGTGCGCGTCACCTGGAGCTCCTGGTTTGTGTACATCTTCACAGGTTGTTCCCGGATGTCGCCCTCCCCGTTCTTCAGGTAGCGGATCATCCACTTGGAAACGGCTTCGCGGGCAACGAGCGGCATGCCATGCGAGCCCGGTCCCACCATAAAGCCCACCTTGTCCTGCGCGCCATAGAGCGAGTACCAGTGTCGAGCTTCCTCGTAAACGAGCCTCACTCCCTGATGGGCAAAGTGGTATTGGTCATGCTCTGTTGATTGCAGCAGCCAGGGCGTTGGTGCAGACATCTCCACAAAATCGGCAGTGTCCAGGCCGCTCGCCAAAAAGCGCGGCAGCACCATTTCCACGTCCGGGCCGGAGGTGGCAAACAGCGTTTGGAAGGAGCTGGGGTAACAGGCCGGGATCACTACTTTGATTCTGGGGTCCAGGCCGCCAAGAAATGTGGTGAGTGCGCCTCCGCCCGAGCACCCTGCGACCCCTATGCGTGAAGCATCCACGTCAGGGCGGCTCGCAAGATAATCGACGGAGCGCATGGCGTCCCAGATAAAGTACCGGGCCAGGCCCTGATCAATCAGCATGGCCTGGGCCCCCATCTGGATATGTTCGGGAACCGACCACCCCGCCAAGGGCGCATCAAGCTGCGGGCTGAAAGTTTGTTCTCTTTCGCCCTGGCCGATGGGATCAAAACATAAAACCACAAAGCCTTTTATCGCCAGATTTGCAGCCATCCTCTGGTCTTCCGGCTTGCCCTCCTGAGTGTGGCCGGCTTGCAGCAGCACGGCGGGATAGCGGCCCGGCTGGTTCGGCCGATAAACATTGGCGGTGACGTAAAGGCCGGGCAGGCTCTGGTAAATCACTTTTTCGATGGTAAAGGAACCGTTATGGATCTGACCGGTGACTCTGGCCTCTAACGGCCCGTGATAGTCAGGCAAGCCGCCCATATCTTCCAGCATTTGCTTCCGGACCCATTCTTTGCGCCGCTCCGCCTGAGCTCTCGTGTGGATCTCGCTGATCGCCCGGGCCCGCTGCTGGAGCTGTTGTTGGGCAATCTGGTTCATCCAGTCCACCAATGCGTCGCGGGGAGCTTCCTGAGCGGGCGATGGCAGGGCCAGGAAGATTACCAGCATCAGCGCTCCCGCCCAGTTTTGGACCGTGAGTTTCAACGCGCTGTCAAAACGCGACGTTTCATGCTGATGATTCGACCTGTTATTTGCCTTGGCAGACTGACTCATGGTGTGACGCTCCGGCGAACCTTCTGGCGCTGAGACCTATGAATCCTAAGCCTGGCAGCGTTTGCAGTCAACGCAACATTGCAAACAGAAAGCCGTTCAATGTATCTACTGCCCGGAAGTGCGCGGCCAGTCGCCCGTGGTCCATTTACTCCGTGACAGCAAACCCAAGCTGGACTTCCGCTTTGAAAAAGTGGCAAGAACTTCTCGCTTCACGGCATCGCAAACGTTACAATGCTGGCTTCGTGCAAGCCCATCCATGAGAGGACATGACGTTGATTGAAGCCAAAGCCACACTCCCCAGATCATCCGAACAAGCCTTCACTGCCTGCCGCCAGCCGTTTCACCCAACAATTGCGGGTGGCATTTTGAAAGGCGGCTCACTTCAATGACCCGCCGCCGATGGATTCTCCTCGCACTCGTTTTTATCGCCATCATGATCAATTATGTCGACCGCGGCAACCTCAGCATTGCGGCCCCGGCAATGATGAAGGATTTCCGCATCACGCCGGAAACCATGGGGGTGCTGCTCTCGGCGTTTTTCTGGACCTATGCCATATTCCAGATTCCGGCCGGCATGCTGGTGGACCGGTTCGGCATCCGCTGGTCTTACTCTCTTGCTTTCCTGGTGTGGTCGCTCGCTTCGGCTGCCATCGCGCTCGCCCGCGGGCCGGGCGACGTAATCGGGATGCGCATGGTTTTGGGCCTGGCGGAATCGATTGCTCCACTCGCCAGCATTTCGTTCATCCGCAGCAATTATTCCGGCAAAGAACAGGGGATGCCGACCGCCGTCTACATTGCGGGCCAGAACATTGGCCCCGCGCTGGGCGTACTGCTGGGAGCCATCCTGTTGAACAACTTCGGGTGGCGGATGATGTTCGCCATCACCGGACTTGGAGCGCTGATCTGGGTGCCCTGCTGGCTCTTTGCCGCTCCCTCAGACGGCACACGTGCCGAACGCCAGGCAGCCCGGGAAGCTGAGGAACCCGCCGGGCCGCGGAAATGGACCTGGCGCATGCTGCTGTCCAGCGGCACATTCTGGGCGATGGCGGTGGCGATTCTGCTCTCCTCTTATTACTGGTATTTTGTTCTGACCTGGGTGCCAAGTTATCTGGTGCTTTCGCGCGGCTTCTCAACGCTCGGCATGGGGAAGGTTCTTTCCACTGCGCTCTTTGCGATGGCCGTAGTGAATGTTATTGCAGGGGCAGCAGCGGACAGGCTGGCGGCCAGGGTGGGCGTGTTCCGGGCAAGACTGTGGTTCGCCGTGGTGGGTTATCTGGGAACGGGGGCCATTCTTCTGCTCCTAGTCACGGACCGTTCCTGGTCGCTTCCCGTTCTGGCCTTCTCGTTGTGTGCCACTGGCATCGGAAACTCCACATTCTGGACCATGACGCAGCACGCCGCGCCAAAGAACCTGGTGGGACGCGCGGTTGGTTTCCTCAACACGATTTCTGTGGCCGCTGGCGCTGCCGCTCCCGTCGTAACAGGATGGCTGCTGGGGCCGCAGAAGGATTTTGGACCGGCCATCATTGTTGCCGGCGTGTGTCCCGTTGTGGCCGCCATTTGCTTGCTTGCAGCGGGTTCCAATGGCCTATCGGGAATCAAAACCCTGCTGAGCGGCGAAACCTACGTGGAAGCCTAGAGGCCGCCAGCAAACATTGACGGCCGATGGCACCAACCCAACAGGAAAACAGGAATGCAACATTTTGACGCCATCGTTGCTGGCATGGGAGGAATGGGCAGCGCTACGGCGTACCAGCTTGCACGCCGCGGCCTGAATGTGCTGGGCCTTGAAAAGCGCAACCTGGTGCATGAAATGGGTTCATCCCATGGCCAGACACGCATTATCCGCCTGGCCTATTACGAACACCCTTCTTACGTCCCGCTGCTGTTTCGCGCTTATGAACTTTGGCGCCAGCTCGAAAATCTGACCGGCGAAAGAATCCTCTTCGTGACTGGCGGCCTGGATGCAGGCAGCCCGGACGGGCGAATCGTCCGGGGATCGCTTGCCGCATGCAAAGAGCATTCTCTTCGCCACGAACTCCTGGACGCTGATCAGCTTCGGCAGCGCTTCCCGGGTGTCTGCCTGCCAAAAGGCATGGTGAGCGTCTTTTCACCGGACAGCGGATTCGTTCTCTCCGAGCGCGCTATCACGCTCTATACGCGCCTGGCGCTCGATCATGGCACGGAAATCCACGCCCGCGAGCCGGTGACGGGCTGGGAGGTTCTTTCCGATTCGGTTCAGGTACGCACGCCTGCTTCCACTTATTCTGCTGATCGGCTGATTGTGTCCGCAGGCGCCTGGACGGCAAAGCTGATGCCGTTTCTGAGCAGTATTCTCCAACCGGAACGCCAGGCGCTGATATGGACACGCCCAACCAATCCGGAACTTTTCCGGTTGGGTGCGTTCCCAGTCTTTAACCTCGAAAGCTCTGAAGGCCAGTTCTATGGTTTCCCTTTGCACGATTTCCCGGGGTTCAAGTTGGGCCGTTATCATCACCGCAATGAAAAAGTCGATCCCGACGCGATGGACCGCGACTGCCATCCGGAGGATGAAGCGGTGCTGCGCCAGGGCATCGCGCGCTACTTCCCTCAGGCCAATGGTCCCACGCTGGCACTGAAGGCCTGCCTTTTTACCAATACTCCGGACGAGCATTTCATTCTGGACGCTCACCCGGAGTCCGACCGGGTGCTGATCGCCGCCGGGTTTTCAGGGCACGGTTTCAAGTTTTGCAGCGTGGTGGGTGAAATTATGGCCGAGCTTGCCGCAAACGGTGCGACCCGCCACAATCTGGGCCTGTTCCGGATTGACCGTGATTTCAAAATCGCGAAATAGACTCACCTGGACCGCCAGGAACCTGACTGGACAGGCTCCTAAGATGAATTTCCAAATAGGCAGTAACCAACATTTTTTCAGGCAGTTAGCTTGACTTCCCTCCGCGGGAATTTTCTCTCTCCAGGCGCATCTCTCCAAGAAAATTAGCGCCTGCGTAGCCCTTTTTATAGGCCCAGATACCATCCTGAGATTATTGACGGGTCCTTTGGCCCCATATACTCTACCGGAGTCTTTGGGGCAATCTTAGTCGGGTCCAAAGTCACACTCCAAATCTGGCATTAC
>JBJKQZ010000316.1:0-2849 GCA_046704865.1 Terriglobia bacterium | reverse complement strand
CCTCGCTGATCCGGCTGGACCCGGATACCGCGCGCAAAGTGCTGGTCAAGCTCTCCAACATCCTGCGGCGGCGGCTCAAGACCCAGACTCACTTTGCCCCTCTGCGCCAGGAACTCGACTTCATCGCCGACTATCTGGATATTGAGGTGGTGCGTTTTGGCCACGACAAGCTGCGCGTGATTGAGGAAATTGATCCGGCGGCGCTCGACGTGATTGTGCCCTCCATGATCCTCCAGCCCCTGGTGGAGAACGCCATCCGCCACGGCATCGGTCCGAAAATTGAAGGTGGAACCATCGTCCTCCGTGCCACCCGCAACAACGGAAGAATTTCCATCCAGGTCAGCGACGACGGCGTGGGGATTCCCAAAAGTCGGCTGCCGGAAATTTACGCTTCCGGCATTGGAATCATGAACGTTCAGGAACGGCTGAAGGTCCTGTACGGCCACGAATTCTCCATGAAGGTGGAAAGCGAGCCCGGTAAAGGAACCACCGTCCGCTTTGAGCTTCCAGAAGTTATAGCGGCTGAAGAGGCGGTTTCCGTTGAAGCAGCCCAGGCTGAGCCCTGAACCGGGATTTTGCACTGGAAAAGGGCCCGAGCCCCGCGGCGATGATGCCCGACGGGATAATTTCACACAATCAAGACGCTCCTGCCAACGCCGTCTGTAACCGTTCCGCCTGTCCCATCAATTAATCTGTGTTAATATCAAAATTCTGCACCTGAATGACTGAATCCGCTCCACAAAGCGGCGGATTTCAAGCATCTGATTGGTCAGGGCGACGGTTCCCGTGCCCGCAAATCCATGTGTCCGAGGAACGTTGATGGCTAAACATGACTCCGACAAAATGAAAACGACTCCAAGCTCAATGAGCATGATCGAGCCCCGGTTTCGCAACATCTACAAGTCTTTTTACAAGGAGACTTATTACACCACCACCACCCTCGACGCCAAGACCAAGGAGTTGATTGCAATCGGGTGCTCGCTGGTGGCCAAGTGTGAAGGTTGCACCAGGGGCCACATCAAGAAGGCCCTGGAACTGGGAGCGACAAAGGAAGAAATTTCGGATGCCATTGTTGTTGCCGTTGGAATCGGCGCCGCCGCTGTTGTTGACATGACCGACAAGGCCGCCACCCAACTGGATCTCCACCATTTCGAATAGAGCCGGAAGTGTTTTCCCGGAGCGGGGCGGGGTAAGGGCTCCGGATCAAAGATACAGCTTGATGCTCCTGACGGCCTGCGGGCCTGTCGGTTACCGCTTTGCGAGGACGCCGGGTGGACTTCCTGATCATCGGCATTCTGTTTCTGTTGCTGTTCCTTGGTCTTGCGGATAACCAGACCATTCCCGCCGTCCTCCCTCTGCTGATTGATTCCCTCCACATTACGGTTGAGCAAGCCGGGCTGCTGGCGGTATTTTATTCCGCAGCCGCAGCGCTCGCGTCCCTGGTCACGGGGATTGTGTCTGACCACTATGGCCGCAAGCGATTCCTGGTTGCCGGCGCCGCCGTTTTTGCCGCTGCTTCGTGGATGTCGGCGCATGCCGCAAGCTTTATGGGCCTGACGGTAGCCCGCGGGTTGACGGGCCTTGGCGCGGGGGCCATATCCACCTGCTCCATTGCCTTTGCCGGCGACTGGTTCGACTACAGCATCCGCGGCCGCGCCCTCAGTTGGATCTCCACCGCCTACTTTGCCGCTCCCATCCTTGGAGTGCCGCTGGCGGCGCAGGTGGCCGAACGGTTTGGATGGCGCAACACGTTTTACTTCTTTTCCGTCCTGGCGGTTGCGGTGGCCCTCTTTGCCCTGCGGCTGCCGAATGACAAGCGGGAATCTGTTCCGACGGCTGAAAAGTGGCGGGCCACGTTTCGCGCCTGCCGGTCGTTCTTCAGGCGCCGGGACACCAGCGCAGGTCTGGTTATCGCATTCCTGGTGTCAGGCGGGCTTTATGGCTTTCTCTATTACATTGGCCAGTGGCTGAATGCGTCGTTCGGCGTGCCCACTGGAACCATCGGCTGGGTCTTTATGCTCGGGGGCCTTGTGGCGCTGCTCAGCGCGCCATTTGCAGGCAGTCTTTCTGACCGCTGGGGCAAGCGGCCCGTATCCATTGCGGGCAACATTCTGCTGGCGCTTTCAGTGGCGCTGGTTCCATTTTTCCCCTGGGGCGTGGGCCTGCTGGTTGTTTTTGGAGTCACCAGTCTCGGAGCTGCTACGCGCCAGGGACCTCTGGCTGCGCTGATGACGGAACTGGTTCCCACGGCCGAACGCGGCTCCTTTATTGCCCTTCGCAACGTCTTTTCGCAGATGGGAATCGGGCTGGTAGTTCTTGCCGGCGGCGCCATCTACGAACGGCACGGCTATCTGGCGGTGACCACCTTGTGTGCGGCCATGACGGCCCTGGTGGCGATTCTGTTGGCTACTCATATTGTCGAGCCTCGCACGGCTTCACAGGCTACACGGTCGTAATGGATTAAAAAAGCGCCACGCCTGAGCGGATTGCCAGGCGGCAGAAAGGCAGGTGAGCTTGTCAAAACGTAAAATCATTCGAGCCATCATCATTGTTATTTTCAGCCTTGTTGCGATTTTCTTCCTGGTTGTCGTGCCTTTGTTTTTTACATATCTCATCACCTCCGCCAGGTTTCATTTTCGAGACCCCAATGACGGCAAGACCCCGCAATCTTTTGGCCTCCAGTATCAGCCCATCGAGTTCCACTCTTCCGACGGAATTCTGTTGAAGGGATGGTATGTCCCGGCAGGCCCCGATGCCCGCGGGACCATCGTCTATTGCCACGGCCGGAACCGCAGCCGGGTGGAAATGCTGCCCATGGAAGTTTATGGCCACAGTCTGGGCTACAACGG
>JBJKQZ010000315.1:0-18769 GCA_046704865.1 Terriglobia bacterium | reverse complement strand
CCTCAGACCGGCACTGGAGACTGCCCGGCTTACGACGTGGGCCCTGGTGGATACGTGATGATCAATACCACCGTGTCCGATGCCAACGGGCACCTCTTTGAATACTACATCGATGCCCAGTATGGGCACGGCCATGAGGTGGCTGTGGCCTCACCCGGGCGGCGAGGTTACAGGGTGAACCCGCTGATGACACCGGCTCCGGCCGGTGTTTGCAGCGCCGGCGACCCTGACTATGCCTGCAAGGCCTGGAGCGGCGGACCAGACGTGGCCTACTTCCCCTGCGCTCCAGGAGGAGTGCAATGCACCACCTCACCCACCAATGCCCTGCCATTTGGGGTGACAAATCCGCCACCCGACTGCTGCTATGAGTTCCGAATCCGTTTTGCGAAGCGGGTGACGAATGGCTACAACACTCCAACCCTGGCAGACGGAGACTTCCAGACCATCAGTCTGAAGTTTTCCAGCTAGGGCTGATTGCCACCGAAGGGCGTGGAGCTGTCCGCTTCGCGCCCTTCGGTGGTTTCCATCGTTTGACGGGACACGAATAAGGTGATGCGATTCTACTGGCTTGTACTGGGAATTCTCGCCGTCTGGCGCATCGTCCATCTGCTGGTTGCGGAGGACGGGCCAGCGGATCTGCTGGTCAGGTTGCGCCGGAAGGCAGGCAAGGGATTCTGGGGGAGCCTGCTCGACTGTTTCTATTGCCTCAGCCTTTGGATCTCCGCCCCCATCGCCTGTTTCATCGGCGATAACTGGAAGGAGCGACTGTTGCTTTGGCCGGCGCTTTCGGGTGGTGCAATTCTTTTGGAGCGGATGACTTTACGGGAGGAGCAGCCGCCGCCACCGGCTTTCTATGTCGAGGACAAGGAGGAAGAAAATGTGTTGTGGAAAGAGCAGAGCAATGTTTCGGGGAGCCGCACCCAATCACCCACCCATTAGGCCCGAACAAGGGACGATTGCGCCGACGCAGCTCAATCACTACCCCGGTGCAGCCTTTGAATATATCGGGAGTTCAGGACTCACCGTGCTGGGGCCCGTAACAGGACGGCAGTACCGTTTTGACAGGCCAGGCGCACGCGTGTCGGTCGATCCGCGCGATCGTGCTTCGATTGCGGCCATTCCTCTCCTGCGGCAGGCTCGATAGCATCTTGCAGTGATGCCAATTACGGCCTGAGCTTTTAGATAGTTCGTGCTTCGTTTGCAGGGGCAGAATGAATTTGGAAACCCACACCGGTCCGTCCCAGACATCAATGAGCCTTGGTGGCTAACGATGATCGGAACTCGGAGCTTCGGCGTCGGAAAGGCCCGTGCTGCCGGAGAGTAGTTCTTCCCCATGGTGGAAAAGTTTGACGATTTCGTGGTTCAAGCGGTAGCCTGCTGCGGTTCTTTCGCTGGCTCGCGTAATATAGCGGATAACGGCAACAACGCCGCTGTCAGTCGCCTTCACATTCACCGTCGGCTCAGCGGAGAAGGATTTTGTCCCGTAGCGGTTTGAAATATGCTGCCATTCGCTCTCGGCCTGTTGCCGGTTGCTTTCGGTTTCCTTGGCCACGAAGGCTTGCATTCTCTCCACCAGCGGGTAAGGATTCTGAGTTGGCGGAATAAGCACCTGCAGTTCATCCCATAACCACTGCCCCGAGGTGCTGAAATTAAAATAGTAGCCGCTCACCGCATACATATTCATAAAAGCGACCTGGCGGCCCGTGATGTGACCCGGCTCGTTCCAGTTGCCGGTTTCGAGCAGCACTGTTCGGAATAGCGTAATCTCAATCACTTCACCACGTACTCCCGTAAAGGCATTCGGGTTGATTTCCACCCAATCGCCCACCCGAATCCCATAGCGGCCCATCAGTACGAACCAGCCCAGGAATGAGAGAATCACGTCCTGCAATGCGATGGCGAGGCCCGCACCCGCCAGACCCAGAACCGTGGATAACTGGCTGGGCTTGCCGAAAACCAGCATCAGTATCACTCCAACGCTGATCAATCGCACGCTGATGCGGAGCACCGCCTGGAGCGTTCTCTTCTGCCGCTGTTCCAGAGAAAGGCGGGCAAAAAAGTGTTCGATCAGGCGGTTCACAAGGAACGCAACGGCCATGATCAGAACGATCCACAGGACATCGGCAATAATCCTGTGCAAGACGGACCGCTCTCCTGAAGCGACAAGTGTATCCCACCCGGAGTACGCGGAAGCCAGATCGTTCATGGCGTCGGCTCGATTTTCCAGGATGCGCACCATGATTTGGTGGGTGGAAATCTGGTGGATCAGAGTAAGGGCAAGATCGCTGGCATTCGCCGTAGCTGAAGTTCCGGCAGGATGCCCTGAGGACTTAGCCGGCGGAGCTGCAGCAGACTTGCGCGCCGGCAAATGCTCATTATGGTGAGGTGCAATCAGGCTGGCAATTTGTTCAGGCGTCAGCTCGTGCTTTGCCAGAGCTTTTCTTTGTGCCAGCTCGTTGGCAAGTTGCTTCTCAAGAACCCCATGTTGCTGCTTCAATCTGGCGGCTTCGGCGGAAGCATCATTCTCTGCCCTCTGAATCTGGAGTTGCTTCTCGTAAATTGATTTCCAGTCAGACCACTTGGCGTACAGACTGCTTAATTTGGGGGTCCCCCCAAGCGACGGGAATTTGAAAGTGTCCGCAGCCTTTGACGCCGCCTCGTGTTCCGCTTTCAGCTCTGCCAGGAGGCTTTCCGGATTGCCTCCCGCTTGAGTCAGATCTTCCTTTGCATCAGTCAACGTTTCCTGAAGAAGGCTCATTTCAGCCTGGGTCACGGCCAGTTGGTTTTCCAGCGATTCCCGGCGCGTTCCTTGAACCCTCTCAAGCGCACTCTTGATTTCGTCCACCTCTTTCTGCCGGGTCTGGATAAGGGCTTGCAATCTGGATACCCGGTCCTTTAAAGCCTTGATATCCTGGGTCTGAGGGATTGGCTCAATGCTTGCAAGCTGAAGCGCGTATCCATATTGCAGATCCAAATCATGGTCAGCAGCATCCAGGGCTTTCTTGGCCGCGAGTTGTTCTTCGGTCGTCGTGGCCGTTGACGCGAGCCGCCTCACAGTGTCGAGATAATGCTGGTTGAGGGAAATCGTCCGGCTGCTCGATGCCCCTGAATTTGCGGGGAGGCTGGAGGACCCCGCCCCTGAGGTAAAGTAAAGGCCGATCGCAGCCGCTATCAGGAGCGCAAGCAGCGCGGCGAGTGTCACATTTTGCGTCTGTTTCATCTAGCCCTCAAAAACCTATGCCGCCAGGCCAACCTGCGGGCCACTCCGCGGCGCCCCGGGCCTCTACCACTTTCGGGCCCTCTTTACCTAAGGTAAGAACAACTTTGGCTTGCCCCCGGTGGCGCCAAGGAGCTGCCATAAATAATGAGTATTGAGATGACGCGGAACGTATCGGGGTTGCGCGCTAAAGTTCGCTATAAGCCCTCTGGATCCGACATCCCGGATGACCACACCTTAATCCACTCTAGCTCCTCCCGCCGATTCGCCGAAAATGCAATTCACGCTGCCTATATTAACCCCATTCCTGGTCCAAACTCGTCGCCGAATCTTGCACTATAAGAATAGTTTGCCGGATTCCGTCTTGACGTGTCATTGACAATAGGTCAAATGTTCTCCTGACGCTGGATGGAGGAGCGCACGTGGGTACGGATATTCTATCCTCCGTGGGTACGTCCGCTGACATCCCGATCGCAAAATTTAGTGGCAATCGCGGCAATTGGTCTATACTTGTCTTGCCCACGGGGCAAAGCAAGGATCATCGTCATATGTCCCTGGGTTACAGAGTTGAGCTTCCGGCGGCCAATTCTCCGGCAGGGGCAGGCCACCGCATTCTTTTCGTTTAAAGCATTTATCTGATACCGGTTGGCACAGGAAGGTGCCTGCCATGTCAATTCATGACCGTACGCTGGCCGTTATTGAAGGGTTCTACAGCGCCGCCCTGGACGAGACCCTGTGGCCCGCAGCATTGCGTAACCTCACAGATTTTACCGGAAGCCAGGCTTCCAGCTTCTGGGTACTGGATCGGACTGAAGGCTTGCCACCGCGTCTGCCAACATTCATCTACGTCAATTTTGACCCGCACGTCATTCAAGACTACGTCAGCCAAATTGCTCCGCTGGATCCGACGGTTCGCTATCTCGTTACCCACCCGCAGCAGTCGATTGTTCATGACGGGCTGGTGAAGAACTGGCGGGATAAAGACAGCCGTGCCTATGCCGACTGGCACGAACGGAGCGTGGAAACCCGCTTTCGCATGGTAGGCCAGGCGTGCGTAGCATCCAACATGCAGGCGGGAGTGGCCCTCCACCGGACGGCAAAAGCCGGCAGTTACTTGCCAAGGGAAATCGAGCGGTTTGCAGTTCTTCACAGCCATCTCAAACGGGCGCTTGTCATCGCCTCCCGACTTAGTTCATTAGGAGCAATGCAACAGTTCAGCGTGGAGTGGCTGGAGCGCAACAGCGCTGGAGTGTTGTTGTTCGACGAATGCGGCCACCTGGTGTTTGCAAATTCCAGCGCTCAGCAGGTGATCTCCGGCGGGGATGGAATCTGTCTGACCGCAGGAGGGCTGGTTCTGGCCAGCAAACGAGACAATAACCGCCTGCAGTCGCTGATTGCACAAGCGTTGAAGTCTGAAGGGGGGGCAAGCGTGGCCAGCGGTGGCATAATGCGCGCCTCCCGGCCTTCCGGGAAGCAGCCTTATGGAATATCCGTCAGCCCTGTTTCCAGGCCGTATCCAATTCTGAGCCTTTTCCGTCCGGCCCTTTGCATTGTCATCACAGACCCGGAAAACTTTGTTGCCTTGCCCGTTGCAAGGCTTCAGTCCGCTTTTGGTCTGACCCCGGCGGAAGCCCGTCTCGCCGAACGACTGGCGGCCGGTGAGGATCTCCGGGCTGCCTCCGCGAAGTTGAAAATAACATACGGCACGGCGCGAACCCGGTTGGCGCAGATTTTCCAGAAGACCGGCACCCGCAGACAGGGAGAGTTGATCAGGCTCCTATTGTCCACATTGGCCGCTAGTTGAACCTCTTCCTTCCTCCACCGCGATTTCATCGGAACCTATCATTTGATAGTTGACGTGAAATCGCCACACATATAACCATCATCGCAAGCATGGGCGGATTCACGTTTCACCCGCCATTTATTGCTCTGGAATTCAGGTACCGGGTTTCCTGGCATGGAAAAAGGCATGCCTTTTGCAAGGTTGATTCAGTGCAATGGACATTGTTTGCCCTCAGCGCCCTGGTAATTCGCAGGGAACTGTAAGCACTTGTTTTTGACACTAGGTTTCACGGTGTTGGTTTTCTAAAAGGCTCAGGATCCCATTCAGCTCAGGTTGTAATGAACCACAACTAAACACCAGGAGGCATTCATGCAGCGCTCACATTTGCGAAAAGCGGTCACTCTATGGCTGGCGATTGGAATGGCTCTCGTTGTCATCGCATGCGGCTCCAAAGTTAAAGGCACTTATTCAAGCAACAGCGGAACGATGCTGCTCGAACTCCGGTCGGGCGGAAAAGCGTCCTTCCAGATGATGGGTGAGACTGAAGATTGCACTTATACCGTAAGCGGGAAAAAGATTCACCTGGCCTGCGGAAAGAATTCGTTAGATTTCACCATCAACGACGACGGCTCACTTACAAGCAATTCACCCTTTATCGGCGCGACGTTCGGTGTGTTGAGAAAGACGAAATAATCGCACCGGGCTGTAATGCTTTGGCAGCACGATTGCTTTCCGGAGGTGTGTCTAATGACATTCTCTTCCCGCCATTCTCATTGGTTTCCGGTCCGTATCGCAGCGATTCTCCTGGGCATTACAACGTGCGCTGTACCGGCTAGCGCGCAAGCGCCGAAGAGGGATTATAGCCTCAACACGCCCTATGTCTGCCCCGACGGCACCAGTTACACGTTTACCCAACGCACGGGCACCGGCTATTTCTCAACCTGCTACTATACCGTCGAAAAAAACGGCCGCCTGGTGACCAAGGCGATCAGCGCATGCCGCCAAATGGCTGGCTATCTCCGCGGTTGCAAGCTGCAGAATAAGGCATCGTCGCCGACCAGCGTGCCAGTGGAAGATTGGCATTCACGGCCCACCAATCCGGCTTACCTGTCGGCGATGCCGTACGTGGAAAAGGTGAAGAGCACCATTCAGGGCACCAGTCCGGACGATACTCTGGCTCGCCAGATGACGGTCTTCACTGGTCTTGCAGAAATGATTCAGCGTATGCGCGAGGCGGGCCGTCCCTATGGAAGCCCCTGGACACCGGACGAGACGCGGATCACCTACGCTTACAATGTTGCGGCCAAGCAGATTTCGGACGCTTACGCCGGTTCGCACTCACCCCAACAAACAAACCAGATCTCGCACCTCGAAGGGCACTATCAATTGATGGACGACCGATTTTACAGGCAATGGACTTCGGCACTGTTGCCGGCGGATTTCCTCAATGCTTACAACCATGCTGCCTGGGGAATGCTGGCTCAGTATCAGGCTCACGTCGAGCAGGAAAAGAAACAAAATGAGGAAGCCGTGGAGCGGGCAAAGGCCGCGCAGCAGGCCGCAGTTCAGGGCACGACAGGACTTCCCACCGACGCGGGGAGCGTAGCGGCGCGCCGCTGTCTCGAACTCGGCGGAAGTGAACTCCAGTGCCTCGGCAAGGGCCTTAGCGCCGGTTTTTTCAACCTGGCCGGCATGAGTGCGCCCAATAGCTCTTCATCTTTGCGCTCCGGACTGACCCTGACCGGAGTTTACGCGGGCGGCAGCATCCGCACTGATTTCGGCGACGAAACCCTTTCGCTCAACGGGTGCGGCAACCTCGTTATCCAGCGTTTCCCTTACGCAATCGAACGCAGAGGAGACCAGGTTCTGGTTCACGTGCAGAGCGCGCCCCAGCCCTTCACGTTTGTGCTTGGTCCAGACGGAAAACTTTCGGGACCGGGGCGGACCACCATCAACGGACAGATTGTCACCGGCTACCGACACTTCTGGGTCTATAAATACAACAGGTACACGGGCGCGACGGTTCCGGGCTCGGGCCACGAAGAATCTGTGCCGATCTACGCTCCCAAGACCGAAATCTGCACGATAGGGACCCTCATGCCCGGGCCGCCCGAGGCGCCGGACCCCGGATTGCTCACGGACGTCGCCAATGTTTTCAATACGCTCTCCGGCCAATCCGCCGGGAGCCCCAATGGCACCAAGGATCTGCTCGCTCCCGGAATTCGGCTTGCCGGAGTATATACAAGCCAGGGCGGGCTTAAAGCCGCATTCGCAGCCCCTTCCGTTGTTCTCGATTGCGGAGAAGCCCACGTCAGGGACAAGTACACTATCGAGCGCGCGGGCAGTCAAATTCTTGTCCACGTTCAGGACCCCGGTTCGCCCTTCACGGCCACTGTGCAGCGCGATGGCTCGCTCTCCGGTCCCGCGTCCGTGGATGTCGCCGGGCGCATTGTCACAGCGATGACGGGCGATCAGGTCAATTTTGCCCCACGCAATGCCCAATGCTCCGTCGGCAGGCTGTTTCCCCGTGGTTTGGCAGCCCCAGCCTCGTTAGGATCCGCCAATGTTACTTCACAACCGGCGGAAAACATCCCCGTCGCTCCCGCCTCGGCTTCAAGATCAGCGGGCAAAGCAACCTTGTCGGTGGCTTCCGCCTTTCCTTCCAGTGCAAACCCGCTGGCAGGGAAATGGATTTTTCTGATGGACGAAACAATGGACAATGTCGTGCGGGATGCCGGTTTTCATCCTCCGGCAGGAATTACGGCCTGCAAGGCGTGGGTTGCAGTCGGGGCAGCCTGCCGCCCCGCAACTAAGTGTGCTCCGCTGATGGCTGCCATCGACAAACACACTCCGGAGAGATTCATGATGCCAGCGAGCGGACGTGGCGCATTCCCTTCCGGCGTTCACGCCGGAACCTATTACGTGATGACCATCGCCAGGGTGAACAATGCCGCTGAGTGTTGGAACGTGCGGGTAAACCTCAAACCCGGCGCCAACTCGCTGGCACTCAACGCGCGCAATGCGGAATCCATCCGTTAAATACGCGGAAAGCCTTCAGAAATGAAAGATATGTTGCGCATGCAAAATGGTGCGCCATGGCCCGCCATGAACAACAAATGCAGTTCATTTGTAGTCGTTGGCCGCCACTCCATGGGCTGTTGGGTTTGATGCGCCTTCCGGAATTCGGTTCCGGAAATATTCGCGTACTGCTTGGATGGGTGGCATTAAGTGTTCCGATGCAGATTCACGGAACGTCTGAGCAGGTCTCGACGCCAGAGTTTCACAATAGCACGAGGCCCTGCTTAGTTCCCCGTTTCTCAAAATAATCGCCGCGGGATTTACACACCGTATTCTTTGTCCGTTACGTGCTCCAGCCACTCGACGGCCTTGCCGTCCTTCCTTTCCTGGATGGCAATGTGCGTCATGGCAGTGGTTGGAGTAGCTCCGTGCCAGTGCTTTTCCCCAGGCAGGATTGAGACCACGTCGCCCGGCCGAATTTCCTCCACGGGGCCGCCTTCGCGCTGCACCCAGCCGCAGCCGCCGGTTACAATCAGAGTCTGGCCAAGCGGATGCGTGTGCCAGGCAGTCCGGGCGCCCGGCTCAAAAGTCACGCTGGCACCCTGCACAAGTGCCGGATCGGGCGCCTGGAATAGTGGGTCAATGCGAACCGTACCCGTGAACCACTCTGCCGGGCCTTTGGCGGAGGGTTGCGAACCAACTCGTTGAATTTGCATTCGGGAACTCCTTTCATTCATAACGGATGACAAGGTCCAATCTGGTTCGGGAGTGTAAGCGGCCCATTTCCCTTTCCTTGCTCCCGAAGCATTTTCACCATAAAGTGCTCCGTTGTCCTTCGCTTCATAGATTGCTTCTTCGTTCGATGTGTTCGGGATACCGGGCGCCCTGCACAGGGATTCTTGAAACGGCGTCTTCGATCCCGCGGAGGTCCTCGGGAGTGAGATCGACCTCGACTGCAGCGATGTTTTCTTCCAGGCGCTCCAATCTGGTGGTCCCTGGAATCGGAACTATCCACGGCTTCCGGGCAAGCAGCCAGGCTAGCGAGATCTGTGCGGGCGTCGCCTTCTTCCGCCCGGCGATGATTCCGAGAACGTGAACCAAGGCCTGGTTTGCCTTAAGGGCTTCCGGCGTGAATCGCGGCAGGCTTCTGCGAAAATCGGAACTCTCAAATTTTGCATTCCCGTCGATCTTGCCCGTAAGAAAACCTCTTCCTAGGGGGCTATAGGGCACGAAACCGATTCCAAGTTCCTCAAGCACCGGAAGGACTTCCTCTTCAGGATCGCGGTACCACAGTGAGTATTCACTTTGGACAGCCGTTACAGGCTGGACCGCATGTGCGCGGCGGATGGTCTTTGCCGCTGCTTCTGAGAGTCCAAAGTGCTTTACCTTGCCCTGCTGAATGAGGTCCTTCACGGCACCGGCAACGTCTTCAATCGGTACGTTCGGGTCAACGCGGTGCTGATAGAACAAATCAATCGCCTCAACCCTGAGACGCTTGAGCGAGCCCTCCACAACTTCCTTAATGTGCTCCGGTCGGCTGTCAAGCCCTGCCTGACCTCGCTCTACCTTGGGGTCGATCTTCCAGCCAAACTTGGTGGCGATCACCACCTGCTCTTTGAACGGCGCAAGCGCTTCGCCTACAAGTTCTTCATTGATGTAGGGGCCGTAAACTTCCGCAGTGTCAAAGAACGTGATACCGGATTCGACGGCTTTGCGGAGAAGTGAAATCATCTCCCGCTTATCTTTGGGCGGGCCGTAGGAAAAGCTCATGCCCATGCACCCAAGTCCGAGGGCTGAAACTTCCAGCTTGCTCTTTCCAAGTGTGCGCTTCTTCATTGTTCATCCTCGCGGAAGCATTTGCAGTTTATGAACCGGGGTAATGGCCCGGCGTCAAAATCAAGGCGCTGCCTTCCCAAAAGGCGCGCCAGATCAGGCTGTGAAATTTCTGCTGAGCCATATTAAAAGTATATTCCCCCACTCCGAGCACATCGCACGAATCTCCAGCGACGTTGCCAAATTCTCCGAAGGGCCATCAGCATTGCGCGTCCCGCATCGCGCTTACGGCATCAGCCTGCGGCACACAGCTTATTGAAAACACGCCGCCAGGAAGGAAAACACGCTCACTGCTATGCCAGCTTTGAGGTAATCTGAATGCATGGCCGTGACAGCAAGGCAAAGTAAGCCGCCAAGGTTCAAGCGATATTCGCGTTATACGGTGCTCAAAAGGAGCAGAGATGGCTGTTGAAATCCTGGTTGTGGTTGATGACATTTTCTTTCTGGCCAAAATTCAACAAACAGCCCGGCAGTTGGGAGTGGCGGTTGAATCCGTGTCGCCTGATGCTCTCCCGGAACGGCTTGCGAAGGATGCTGTCGCAGCCATTCTTCTGGATCTGAACCACCATTCAGGCAAAGCCGTAGCGACCGTGCAGTCGATAAAAAGCGCTCCGGTAACTCGCTCAATACCTGTGGTGGCTTTTCTCTCCCATGTACAGACTGACCTGGCGCAGGCGGCACGCGCCGCAGGTTGCGACAGGGTAATGGCTAGGTCCGCCTTCAGCCAGCAACTGCCAACGCTTCTACAGGAATTGGCCAAGGAAAAGAACTGCTAAAGCGCACGGTGCAACAGCGCGAAGTCGAAGCAAGTGCGTCCTCCCGAAAAATACCATCCGGCAATTTAAAGGGGTTCTGCAAAGCTGCGCGTGAAATCAGAACTCAAGCCCGGCACTGCGCAGACCCTGTTCAAGCTGCGTTGCGTTCTTAAATTGCAAAGCCTGCAATCCCAGGCGAGCGGCGCACTCAACGTTCAACTCCCGGTCATCGATGAACAGGCATTCCTCCGGCTTGCGCTGGGTCAGGTCAAGCGCCAGCCGGAACATTTCGTCCTCCGGTTTCTTAACACCCAGAAAACAGGAACTCATAAAAACGCTGAAATACTTCTGCAGGCCGAAATGGTCAATCCGGTGGAGGTTAAGTTCCCGCGATTCGTTATTCAGTGTTGACAGCAGGTAACGGCCCGCGCTCGCAACCCGCGCCAGCACTTCAAGAGTACCCTCGATCGGTTTCGACAGGTCGAACATAAAGACCTTGAAAACGTCTCTGTCAAAACTCCGCGGGCGGTAGAAAACAGTACGATCAAGATAACGCTCGAGACTGAGCCTCCCGGTCTCAAAGCGGCCGACCACCAGTTCGTGCCGGTCTTCAAATTCCTCCCAGTCGAGCCTGAATTTCTGGGCTGCGCGCTGGCGCCCATGCCGGTCCCAACCGTTGGTCAGTATCACTCCTCCCACATCCCAGAACAAAGTCGTAATCTCCGCCATGCGAAGACCTCCTATCCGCAGGACTCATCGCAAATGGGCATTTGACATCAGCCCATAGACTTGCGGCGAATGGATCCTGCAGGCCGCATGAGCCACGGCGGCCCTGTTGTTTTTGTGCGCCCCCGCAAAGGTTCGTAATATCTATATTCGCATAAGCCGGGGGCCTGCTTATAGGGGGAAAACATTCTTCCGCCGTGCAAGGCAATACTCCGGCTCTTTCCTGCTTCAAAGTCTTCAGGACATCTGTACAATACAAAGGAGGGCCCGGGAACGGCTGGATTTGAAATACGGAAACAAGGAGCGGGACAAACGTGAAGCGAAGCATAATATTCCTCACACAAATTCTGGTTCTGTTGATATTGGCGAGCGTGGTTCCTTACGGCATGGCGGCGCCGCAATCAGCCGCAACACCAACTCCGCAGGCGGGGAAAACTTCAAAGCCCGTCAGCGGCTCTGACCTCGAAGACCTGCGAAATCCCCAGCCGAAAATCAGGGCCAAAGCCGCGAGGGAAATCGGCGAAACGGGCGATCCCTCTGCAGTGCCGGCGCTTATCGCGGCCCTGAATGACTCCAGCCCTAAAGTTCGGCAGCAGGTCGTGGTGGCTCTCGCCTCCATCCGAGTGTCGCAATCGTTGAAGGGGCTTATCCAGGCCACTAGCGACAACGATTCTGAGGTTCGATGGCTTGCTGTAAAAGGCATCGAGGGTTATTACACGGGCCAGACACCCAGGACGGGATTTTTCGGTTACATGGAGCGGCAATATCGCAGCGCCAAAAGAAAATTCGAGGGCGGCTCCATCCGCATAACTCCGGGAACAGCGGTCGATCCACAAGCTGTCTCTGCGCTGGACCGCGTGATGATGGACACCACGCACGCCCGGGCTGCGCAGGAAGCAACTCGGGCGCTGGGCATTTTGATGGCCCGCCAGGCCGTACATGACCTGGTGATCACTGCACACGCTCCAAGCGAAGACCTGGCACGCGAAGCGCTCAATTCGCTTGCCAAGATCCAGGATACTTCGGCGGGGCCGCAGTTGGTGGACCTGCTGAGTTCCTCCAACAGGAATGTCCGGCAGGATGCGGCAGTCACAGTTGGAATCCTGCGAACGCGTGCGGCAGTTCCCCGGCTCCAGGCCATGTATGAAAATGATCCGAACGGCACCACACGTCAAAAGGCGCTGCAGGGATTGTCTTATATCGGCGATCCGGTGTCTGAACCAATCTTCCTGCAAGCCCTTTCCAATAAGGACGCCACGATCCGGAGCTATGCGGCTGAAGGGCTGGCCCGCGCTCAGGATAAAAAGGCCCTGCCTGATCTCATGCGACTGGCTCCCGCAGAAAAGAATTCAGGAGCCAGGCTGGCCATGGAATTTGCGATCACATCTCTTGGCAGGAACGATTATCTCAGCTCCATTATCAATTCCCTGGGTTCGGGAGATGAAGACGCGGCCCAGGCCTATCTCACAGAGCTTTCTCAAAATCAAAGTTTCCTGGCTCAGCTTTACCCTTACCTGAACAGCCGCAACCCGGAGGTCCGCACACGGCTCTGCAATGTCCTGATGTACTCCGGTAATGGAACCAGCATCCAGCCGCTCGAGCAACTATCACACGATCAAAATTCCGATGTAGCTGCCGCGGCTCTGCGGGCGCTGAGCGCTGTACGGGCCCGGTCCGGGGGCGCGGCATCCGGCGTGGGAAACTGAAAGGTTGAAATTCCGAAGCCGGAAATCCGACTGGCATGCCGATGTGCGGCCGGAAGACCTTGCGTCATTCCTTGAGGTGCATTGAGCGGGCGTCCGCGGCGCCGGCGGGAAGCCAGGCAGAGCTGCGGTATACTGGGGATTGGGAAACGGGGAGCAGTTGCACACCAAGCGACGAGATCGAATGGTTCTTCTGGCGGGAATAGTGCTCCTGGTTCCAGCCCTGCTTTTGCCGCAGGGGGCTGCTCCCAATGATCCCGTCACACAGGAAAGTCTGAAATTCGCCCGCATTTACGGCCTGCTGCAGAACAACTACGCAGACAAAATTGATCCCGATCATGCAATCTTTGACGGCGCCATCCGGCAGATGCTCGACACACTTGACCCTTTTTCAGCCTTTTTTGACAGGCAGCAGTTCAAGCAGCTGGAGGAACAGACCAAAGGCGAAGCGTTGGGGTTCGGATCAATTCTTTATGTTCAGCCGGGGAAAGTACTGGTGCTGCAAACGGCAGAGGGTTCGCCCTCGTGGAGAGCGGGACTCGGGCCGGGCGACCAGATTGTTGAAGTTAATGGCGAGCGCATCGACCGGCTTGAATTTCGGTCTCTGATCGAACTGCTGCAACGCTCCAGGTCGCATCCCGTGCGGCTGGCCGTCCTTCATCCTGGAAAAGACTTACCGCAGGATGTTCGGCTGGTCCCCAAAGAGGTTGAACTGCCCACTGTTGACAACGTTTTTGAATTTCAGGCGCAGCAAATCGGATACATCCACATTTCGGGCTTTGACGCAAAAACCACTGGAGAAGTCCAGAAGGCAATAGAAAAGTTGGGTGGATCTAAGCTGAAAGGGCTTCTGCTGGACCTTCGCAACAACCATGGCGGGGTGGTCGCAACTGCGGTGGGCGTTGCAAGTCTTTTTCTTAAACCTGGCCTGCCCGTGCTGACCATCCGCGGACGCGGCGTTCCTGAAAAATCATACAGCACAACTCCTATGGGAGTGAATTACAACATGCCGCTGGTGGTGCTTGTGAACGGCGAAACGGCCAGCGCCGCGGAACTGCTTACAGCAGCGTTGGAAGAACACGACCGGGCTGTGGTGACGGGAGAAGACTCTTACGGCAAGGGCGTGGTGGAAAACGTCTTACCGCTTTCTGACGACACAGGACTTGCGCTGACGGTTGCACAGTATTTCACGCCCAGCGGGCGGTGCATCCAGCGCCGACTGCCCGGGACGGCACTGGCAAACGCCGAACGCGGCATCGGAAAGAGTTCAGGCTTTCATACTGACAACGGCAGGCCGGTCTCCGCAGGCGGGGGTATAACACCCGACGTTAAAATTCCCCCGCGGACCATCGATCCCTGGATCGAATTCCTCAACCAGCGGGGAGCTTTCACCGACTTTGCCTCGCAATACCTGACGTACCATCCGGACGTAAATAAAACTTTCGAACCCGACGCGCACGTGCTGGATGAGTTCCGAAACTACCTTTCAAGCCATCGGGTACGGGTACCCCTGGAATACTGGGTGCAGGACCAGGAGTTCCTGAAGCTCCGGATCAAAATGGAAGTTTTCAATCTCCTCTTTGGTTTGGCCGCCGGAAATGAAGTGGAAATCAAGGGCGATCCTCAGGTGCAAAAGACGCTGGAGATCTTCCCCAGAGTTCCAAACATCCTGAAGGGCCCTATCCCAATGGGGACTAAACACGTCAAGAGGGTCACCATGCGAAACGCGCCGCCGCAAATGATGTTGCACGCAAAGAAACCGGAACAGCCCGGGAGTGCAAAGCGAAATTTGCGCGAGGCATTCTGAAACAGGTCTACGCCACGGCCAGGGCCTCAATTTCCACCAGCATCTCCGGATCTACCAGGCGGGTAACACCCACAAAGCTGGTGGCAGGATGTACTTCCCCAAAGCATTCCACATGCCCATTTGCAACTTCTTCCCAACGGTTCATGTCGGTAAGGTAGACGCGGGTCCGGACAACATGCTCGAGGCCCAGGCCGAGCCGCTTCAAGGCATTCTCGATGTTTCGGGCGGCCTGAACGGTCTGCGCATAGACATCACCGGGGGCAATTACTTTCCCTGAAGGATCTGTTGCGGTCGTGCCTGAAACATAGACGGTATCGCCCACCTGCACTGCGCGCGCGTAACCGACCTTGGGCTCCCAGGGGGTTCCGGAAAATATTTTAGTCCGTTTATTCTTCATCGATCCCTCCTTGAGGCTTCCAGGTGGGCAAGCACCTGGACCAGATATGAACTGCTGGCCAGAACTGTTGTCAGTTGCTGAACTATTTTTGCTTCTGTTTTTCGAAGTATCGGCGGTGAGCCCGTGCTGCTGCTGCCAGGCGGTATCGGCGCCTGGTTAAGGCGTCTCGGTATTCGTGTTTTTCTTCCGCCGTTGCAGGAATCACCGGAGGCACCCTGGCGGGCTGGCCTTCTGCATCAAGAGCAACGTAAGTAACAAAAGCTGAACTGGTCTGCCGGCGCTCGCCCGTAAGCAAGTCTTCAAGATAAACTTTCACCGCCACTTCAACCGAGGTTCGGAAAGCACGCGTAACCTGCGCCCGCAAAATGATCAACTGCCCCACGCGAATGGGATGGAGAAAATCCAGATTGTCGACAGAGACTGTTACCACAACGCTCCGTGTGTGGCGGTGGGCCACG
The DNA here is from genome assembly GCA_046704865.1 of Terriglobia bacterium. Lineage (GTDB taxonomy): Bacteria > Acidobacteriota > Terriglobia > UBA7540 > UBA7540 > SCRD01. The sequence goes on along the minus strand of JBJKQZ010000315.1, from coordinate 3,072 downwards.
ATTGCTCCGGCAATGTCGATCAGGTGCATGACCTTGCCCCCCAGAATATTACCCAGGGGGTTGGCATCGTTCGGAAGTACAACTTCCACCATTTCAACCCTGGACTCGCTGATCGTTTTCCCGTTCCGCTTCTGCTTCCGCAATTATCAAAGAACTCCGATAGAATTCACTTCTGCCCATGCCGCCTTCAGCCGATTGAACAACGTCATCTATCTGTTCCTACAAAAGTCAGCAGTTGATCCACTCTTTTATAGTTCACCCGCAGCCGATTCCGCAGCAGTACCGCGTCTTCAGCAAACTTGGCCTATTAACATCTTCTTTATCTGCTTGATTATAGTACGTCAGTCAGAAACCCATTACAACCCGATTTGGTTTTGATTGAACAAAAGGAACAGGACGACGCACATGACTGAGGGTTGTCTGAACCTACTCATGCGGCGCCAAATCATTCAATAGCTTCCCGTCAGGGCAGAGTCCAGCAACTCGGCCATTCAAGGCCCGGAGAAATATTTCTTCGTGCCTGGTTGGATTAAGTAAATTCCAACTACAACCGGGGATTTCCATTCTCCACCCGAGGAGCTGATTCTTTCGCCAGAACAGAGGTGATTACTATAACGATATTGCCATAGTAATACTTGCAATGATCTGAATGCCGTGCTAGGTTGGGGCCAAATCGAAAGGCTATGGGGTCCTGGCCTTTCCGATACTCGAAAACAAAGCAAGGCAAAACGACGGCTCTTAAGTTTTAGGGGCAAGACAGAGTCAAGTTGTCGTCGCATGCCGGGGGATTATTCAGTTTCGCATCGCTGCGAGTTGAAGTACCGGCAGATAATCTCCGTCGGAATGGCAAAACCATTCGTGGGGCCCTGATGAAACCCAGTAACCTGATCTCCACGTCCAACGCTCCACTGGCCGGACTGATCTTCACTGGAACAAATGTCAGCAAAGAGCTGGATCGCAGGAATTCGCACTCATTCGTTTGGGTGCAACCGCGCGCATTGTTGCGCCGGGTCAGGAACTGGAACCCAGCTATGGGATTTAAGCGACTTATTGACGAACGTGGCAAGATATATCGGCCCCATATTACCCAGGTTATTAAAATCAGGAGCAAAGTGAGTTAAGACCATTTTGGGGACCGGGCTTGACATCTCGGGACCTTTGAAGGAGGCACGAACCGTGAATCGCAATGTGACAAGATTTCTTGTGTCCACATCATCAATTCTGGCCTTCACATTCCTGCTGACACCAGCAGGACAGCTCGGCGCACGAGGCAGGGGACCGAATTCATTGCAGCCAGACTCGTCCGCTGTCATCTTCACAATGGTGCTGGAGCGCAACCAGCCGATTTCGCATGGAAACTACCTGATCCTTCCTTCACCCAATTCCCACGCCAGCATTAACGCGAAGGGCGGCTCAAGCGGCGGAGGGGGCGGCCACACTGGTGGTGGCGGGGGCGGCAAAGGCGGAGGAGGCGGCAGTTCAGGCGGTGGCGGAAGTGTTGGTCCCTGCTGCGCTGGTCCATTGCCGCTGGGCCCCGGAAGTTCTACCTATACCCTTACCAATACTGGCACTATCAGCCCTCCGGTTGAATCCCCGATGAACACGCAGCCGGAAGCTGAAGAAGAAATTGCCGTAGACCCAACAACTCCCGGCAATTTGGTAGCAGCTATCAGCGACTTCTCAAGGTCCGGGTACAACACGACCAAGTGGGCACTCTCGCAAGATGGTGGCACAAGCTGGATCTCAAATTTCGTTCCAACCGACCCGGTTTCAGGCCAACTGGTGACGAGTGACAACGCTACATGGGACGCCAACAGCGACCCAGTTGTGGGGTTTGGCAGGAACGGAGACGTCTACCTTTCCAATCTTTACATCAAACTTGACTCTTCCGGCCGAATCGTCGCCGAGGGGCTCTATGTGAGCTCGGGCGCCTTTGGGAACCTCGGGAGCTCGAATTTTGGCAGCACCAACGCTGTCATGACCAACCTCTCGAACGGGAGCACTTTTAACATCGAGGACAAACCCTGGATCACAGTGGACAATGGCACTTCCAACACGAGCCATTCCGGATATGTCTATGCATCCTGGAGCCACTTCACCGGTTGCCAGAACCAGTATAATGCGCTAGCTGGTGGCTATGTCCTGACCTGCAGCAGCGATTCGATCTATTTCGCATATTCGGCGAACCATGGGCAAAGCTGGAAGGTGGTTGGACAAATCAGTCCAGGTACTCAGAACAGCGCTGTGCAAGGTTCACAGCCCGCGGTGGGTCCCGATGGCACGGTCTACGTTACCTACGAATTTTTCGGTACCAGCAACCAGCGCCAACAGAACCTCGCCGTGCGAACCTGGAGCAACAATGCTCTGACCTTTTCAACTCCCTTCCCCGTGTCGCCGGTTTTCTATGAACTGGGGTTTGCCGGGTGCAATACCTGCTCGGCCACCTATCGTGTGAACAGTTTTCCGAACATCGCGGTCAGCCCGGCCGCAAACAACAATACCCAAGGCAATGTGTACCTGGTGTACGGCGCACAGACAACTAACACAAGCTTGGCTCAAGTCAACTTTATGGCCTGCACTGCAAGTTGCACCAGCTCGAACTCTTTCTACGGCCCTGGGATCATCAGCGAAAACGCGAACCAGGAAGCCTTCTTCCCGGCGATCGCGGTGGAGTCAGATGGCGGGATCCACACCAGTTGGTTTGATACCCGAAACAGTCCTACGAGTCCCACCAATCCTGATTACCTGGATGTGTATGCGGCTTACCTGAATCAAACCGGTGCGAAATCGTTTGCAGTCTCGTCAAACGCCAGGGTGACCCCCACAACCAATAACGCCAGCATCCTCGCCGGTTGGGGGGACACCAGCTTCATTGGCGACTATATCGGGATCGCAGCCGCCAATGGAACGGCACACCCTGTATGGACAAATATCGCGGGGGCTTTGGGGTACCCCACGCAGGGCTTACTTCAAACCAGAGCGCTCCCGGTTTCCCTGTCTCCGTGAGGTGTGTCCTCCAATTCCGGCGTGACACTCAGGCATCGGTAGGACTCATGTGGTGAGACTGGCATG
>JBJKQZ010000314.1:0-3691 GCA_046704865.1 Terriglobia bacterium | reverse complement strand
ACCTCACGCGAGCCCGCATAAAATTTGTAAACCATGACGCCAACCACAATCCATCCGGCGGCCACAATCCAGGCCTTCAGGCTGTAAGTCAGCATATAAGCAGCCAGTCCAAAATTGCAGACGATGCCGATAATGGACAGCCAGGGGAACAGCGGAACAAAGTAACCCCGGTCAAGTTCAGGCCGCTTCTTGCGCAGGGTAATCAGGGCCAGATTCACTTGCAGAAAAATCAGCAGGAACATCACGTCAGATGCTGTTGCCACATCCTCAATGGGGAGTGACACAGCCATAAAAACAACAATCACGAGCGATAGAACAATCGCCCAGTGCGGCGTGTTCCTCCTGGCATGAACGCGGCTGAAGAAACCTGGGAAATTCCGGTCCCGCCCCATGGCAAAGGCCACGCGCGAGGAAGAAAACACCGTGGCATTCAGGGCAGACATGGTTGAAATCAACCCCGCCAGCAGAACCATGAGAGCGCCGCCGCGGAAGAAGTGCCTTGCCACGTCAACCAGTGCAATTTCCTTCTGCGCTGCCAGGTAGTCCCATGCCGCCATGCCCTGGGGAGGATGGACCGCCCCGAGAGCAACAAAGGCAACAAGCAGATAAATGGGAATCACAATAATCAGGGAGTAGAAAACGGCGCGCGGAATGTTTCTCTTCGGGTTTTTGATCTCTTCCGAGCTTTGGGCGATGATCTCATAACCTTCAAAGGCAATGAACGTCAATCCCATCGCCTTGAACACTCCGCTCCATCCATTCGGCAGGAAAGGTTTGAACCCTGAAGCATCCCAATGAGGCTGGTGAAAGACGTATGCGACCCCAAAAGCGATAAAGATGAGAAGAATTACGATCTTGGTGCCGGTAACAATGTTACCCACCTTGCCCGTTTCCGAAGCGCCCCGGAAGTTTACATACGCAAAGAGTATGGCAACAAAAACCGCAAGAAGTTTTTGAGGCGAAAGGAACGCCCAGTGCGGCACCTTGTAGCCCATCTCATTCAGCACATATTCGAAATAGGCTCCAAAGCCCAGGGCGTACACGCTGCAGGCTACGGCATGGGCAAACCAGCTCATCCAGCCTGAAAGAAATCCATTCCAGCGCGGCAGCCCTTCTTTGGTCCACAGATACCCGCCCCCGGCATCGTGGTAGCACGATCCCAACTCCGCGTAGGACATTGCGGTGAACAGTGTGACCAGTCCATTCAGCGCAAAAGCCACGATCAGCGCCGGCCCGGCTACCCCGGCGGCAATGCCGGTCAGGACAAAGATTCCCGCACCGATCATGGCGCCCACAGCAATCAGCGTGGCGTCCATCAACGTCATTTCCCGGCTTAACCGGACTTCCGTTTGTACCTTGGACATGGAAGGTTCCCTGATGGGAGAAAAACGTTCAAACCGTTCCGGGCGACGCACACGCCGGGCCCGAAAGGTCAGGACAACAGGCTGGCTGGCGTTGCGTTTCCCCAGGCGCTCCCTGCTGGAAGGGCGCGTTCAAGCGCCGGGCCACTAAAAGAGGGCGCCGTGAAATTCTGACACATCATGGCACTCGATGCAAAACCTCGGATGGAAATCCGGATTGTAAATCAGGTGGATATGTGAAAACCCGCGGGATGCAGCAACCCGCGAAATGGAATTTGCAAGCCTCCGGCCAGGGAATTCCAGGGCTTTCCCCGGCCGGGGCTCAGACAGGCCACGCCGTTCTTGATAGTCTTGCAGCAGTCACAGCGATTGCCGGCCTCGGGGGCCGGTCGATACAAATCTACTGCTTTGCCGCCGGCCACCCATTCATCAATGATGAGTTGGCAAGCTGCGACCATGGCGACGCCGTCTGGACCGACGCCTGCGGCTGGGCCAGTGGCGACAAGCCCTGCAAAGAGCACGGCGAGGGCAACGGCGGAATCGGCGTTGGAAGATACGGCACGCGCTTGTTGTAATTACCAAAATCCAGGATGTTGGCCAGATTTCCGATGTCACTGGAAGCGTCCCTCGTGGTCAGGTGTGGCAGTCCCCAGCGCCACTCGATCAGTTTCAGGATCGAAGTGTGGTCATAGGCGGTGCCGTCGGACACATAGGTGCTGTTTGTCCGTGTCCAGGGCGATGCGACGACGGTGGGAACTCGAAATCCCAGCAGAACGTCGCCGTTTAAGTCCTTATCAGGATCTACACTGTTGGGCGCTACAACGCGAGGAGGAGCGACGCTGTCGAAAAATCCGCCCCATACGTCAAAGGTAAAAATGAACACGGTGCTTGCCCAGGCAGGTCCTCCGGCCACGGCTTTAAACGAACGCGCAAGGAAAAAGTCTCCGCGGCGAATGTTGCTGTGGGGCTCATCGTCGTTTGAAGTATCAAGATCAAGGATGTTGAACCGTGGATCCAGGAACGAAACCGCAGGGAGGTGGCCGGTTGATGCATCGCTGAGGAATTGATCATAGGTGAAGGAGAGTGGCAGGTACTTAAGGCCCCAGAGCGCCACAAACGGCAGGTTGTTGTAGTAGTAGCGAGTGCTTACTCCGGCCCCGACCAGACTGTCAAAAATCGTGGGCAGGTTTACGAGTGACAGAGTATTGTCCAGGCGGTCGGTCTGCCCGGCAAGCATGAAGATCCGATTGGGATACGTTGGACCAAGAATCGAGCAGAAGTAGTTGCCGAGTGTCTTATACCGCGTCGCCAGAGTCCCAAGGAATGGAATGTCTTGTTTGTTGTAGTACCCGATGGAGAACTGGTCGTTATTCTGGTCGAGCAGCCAACCGTCCATATTGCTGTTGTCGTATTCCACGCGCCCGCCCTGGTAGGAATGGTCAGGATTGGGATGCCCGCATCCCTGGTAATTCGTCAGATGATAGGTATTGACCATAGTGTTGGTATCGTTCAGAACAGGGTAGGAAAAATTTTGGGTGCCCGGCAGCCAGCCCAGAAAATGGTCAAAGCTGCGGTTTTCCATTGTCACCACGACGACGTGCTGGATGCCGGAATGCGAAGGGTCCGGAAGAGAGGCCGGGCTCGGTCCGCGCTTGCCAATCGCCTCCAGCAAACCGCCGCCTGCAACCGTCCCAAGCAGCGCCGCCCCGGAAGCGCCCGCGGCACGCCGCATGAAGTCCCGTCGATCAATTCTCATGGTATTTGCTCCTTTGTGAATTGTCTGATTCCGGAAAAGTGATTCACCGCCAGAGAAAACCCTTGCGCTGGCCGCTGGACAAACGGGTGACGCCAGAGCCGAACCCAATCGTTGGCCGAGTGAGCCCCAAGCACGAAACCGCCCCCGCGTTTCGGAAAGTTTATGGAAGGAATTACAGGACGAAGAATATTCCGCGCCGAACGGCAAGTCAATCGGGTTTTTCCCTTCGGCCGGCGGACCTTCCAAAATCCTCGCAGGCCCCGAATGACCTTCCGGTTCGCATCAAGTTCGCCTGATTTCACCATTCCTGCGAATCCCGGTATAATGCCCTCATTCGCTGCTGAAGGGATCCGTACAAAGTTTTGGGGCACCGCAGGAAAAGCTGGATTCTGGCATTGGCCGTGTTGCTGGCCGCAGCCTGGCTTTGGCCGCCCTCGGCTGGCATAATCAGGAAAGAGGTTGAATCCATGACAGAATCAGGCGCGCACCAGGCCGCGCACGGCTACACCAACCACCTTATTCACGAAAGCAGTCCCTATCTGCTGATGCACGCTCACAACCCTGTGGACTGGTA
>JBJKQZ010000313.1:0-3574 GCA_046704865.1 Terriglobia bacterium | reverse complement strand
GGTACCGCATTCTGGAACCGATGGGATTTTAAGGGATTACACAAACCTATCCGTACGTTCTTCGAGGCACGGCCCAAAGACCGCCCTTTTTATTTGCATATCGGGTATCACGATCCCCACCGCCCGTATCTGCCGGGTGAGCGATATCCGGAAAAGAACCCGCGCTCGTCCGTAGAAGTCCCAAAATTTCTCCCGGACACCCCCGGCGTCCGTAAAGATATCGCGCACTATTACGAGGCCATCGAACGGCTGGACATGAAAGTGGGCAAACTACTGGAACTTCTCGAGAAGCATGACCTTGTGGAAAACACTCTGGTTTTCTTTACCAGTGACCAGGGCATGTCATTCCCGGGGGCGAAAGGGACTCTGTACGACCCGGGCTTGCACGTCCCCTTGATTGCTCGATGGCCGGGTAAAATCAAGCCGGGCCGGGGAACCTCGGACTTGGTTTCATTGATTGACCTGGCGCCCACGTGGCTGGATGCCGCCGGATTGCCGATCCCAAGGGCAATGGACGGCAAAAGCTTCCTGCCACTCTTGTTGGGCAAAAGTTTTGAGCCGCGCGAGGCTCTCTACGCAGAACGTAACTTCCACACTCACCTGGACTTGATCCGTTGCGTGCGCACCAACCGCTATAAGCTTATTCAAAATTATCTGCCCCAAATCCCGTACCTGCCATTGAGTGATATTGCGCGGTCTCCAAGCTGGCGGTCCATTGAAAGCCTCGAACACCAGGGGAAGCTTTCTGCGGAGCTCTCTCAACGCTATTTCAAAGAGCCGCGTCCGCAGGAGGAGTTTTACGACTTGCAGAATGACCCGTGGGAGATGAATAATCTTGTGGACGACCCGAAGTATAAAGCCCAATTGCTTCGGTTGCAGCAGCTCCTGAGCCGCTGGATGATCAAGACCCATGACTTTCTGCCGCCGCCCATCCAGCCGGCTCCCATTGACCAGTTGATGGAATAATTGGCGGATGGCGGAACGGGCAGCGTGACCGCCTCTGTTGCCGAATTCAGGCTTCAGAGCAATTTTCGATGTTGAAGAATTGATTCCGCGGGCGGCGATATGATATAGCTCCCGCGTTGCATTGTTGTAGAAAGAGCAGTACGGGCTCAATTCAAGCTACGGAGCGCAAGATGGAACTCTATCCCAGGGTTTATCAGATTCAGTCGTTGTACGGCGGCAGAAACCTTTTCCAGTACCTTTTTGTCGGCGACAACATCGTGCTGGCCGACACGGGGATTGCCACAACCCCGGAGGAGACGATTTTCCCCTTCTTCGCCGAACTGAAGCTGAATCCTCAACAATTAACGCTGGCCGTTACAACCCATGCTGACCTGGACCATCAGGGAGGGAACGATGCCATCAAGCGCATCTCGCCTGACACTTTGCTGACCTGTGGCGAAGGCGACCGGGAACTGGTAGAAAACCCCAGGGCCCTCTATGGCAAGCGCTACAACTTTTTAAAGGAAGACCATGAGGTTGGATTTGAAGGCGCTCCCTCTCCGGACGCAGGTAAGCACCGGAAGATGGACGTAACATTTTCAGGCGGAGAGAGGATTCATCTGGGCGAGAATTGGTGGCTGGAAGTTTTGCATGTGCCCGGACATTCTGAAGGACATTTGGCGCTCTATGACCGCCAATTTGCGGCTTTATTTGCAGGCGATGCCGTGCAAGGCCGCGGCTGCCCCAAGGCTGCCGGCGGAATGGCAATCCCTGTCACTTACTATCACGTGGACACGTATCTCTCCACCATTCGCTATTTCGAGCACCTGCCCATCGAAGTTCTCTATACGGGCCATTGGCCGGTGATGCGCGGAGAAGAGGTGAAGGATTTTCTTTCAGAATCGCGCCGGACCGTGGAGTTTGTTGACAGGGCAATTCTGCGGAGTCTGCAAAAACATCCTGCGGGGTTGACCATGAAAGAATTGATCAACACTGTTGCCGAGGCTGTTGGTGACTGGCCTGACGACGGCGTCTTCCTTGCCATGTTTCCCATCAAGGGCCATATGGACCGGATGGAACAGCAGGGGCGTGTGAAACTCGATCGAAGCAGCCATCCCGCAAAATGGGTTTCGGCCTAAAGTTCAGCGCGCACTTCAGGCGACCGGGACAACTCGCTTTGCCGCTGAGGCCCCGGGCTGCTGCTTTCATCGGTTATATTTTGGCGTAACACCCCGCAATCGGCCCCAGACTTCATCACAGCGTTTAAGAACATCGGCTGTAAGCCGCGCTTCCTGGCAAGCTTTCAGGTTTTCCTCCAGCTGCTCCAGGCGAGAGGCGCCCAGAATAACCGAATCAACCTGATCCTGGGACAACACCCATTGCAGTGCCAGTTCCACCAGCTTCTTTCCAGAATCGCGTGCGATCCCTCGAAGCTCTTCCACAGCGGCAAAGTCGTCGTCGTGCCAGTAGCGGTCCAGGTACATTTTGTTTCCATCGAAGCGCGACCCGGCCACAGGATTGCTCTCGCGAACCTGCTTGCCGGTCAACAGGCCGCCAGCCAGCGGATTGTATGGCACCACCGCAACACCATACTGTTTGCAGAACGGCAGGTATTCATCTTCAATGGCGCGGGCCAGCAGGTTATACATGGGCTGGGAAATAAACGGCGGCTTGTATCCATTCTTTTGTGAAATGCAATGGATTTCTGCCACCTGCCACGCCGCATAGTTGGAGACCGCGGGATAACGAACCTTCCCTGCCTTGACCAATTCGTCCATTGCCGCGAGCGTTTCTCCAATAGGCACATCGTAGTCCGGCTGGTGCAGATAATAAAGGTCCACGTAATCGGTCTGGAGGCGTTGCAGGCTGCTGTCGATTGCCTTGTGGATGGCAGCACGGGACAGGCCGGATTCATCCGGGCCGTCGCCCATCTTGCCGCGCACCTTGCTGGCAAGAACCACCTTATCGCGGCGGCCTTTCAGCACTTTGCCGACAATTGTTTCTGAAAGACCTTTGTTATAAACATTTGCGGTGTCGATGAAATTAATACCCGCGTCAAAGCAGAGGTCGATCATGCGGCTTGCAGCTGCTTCGTCCGCCTGGGCGCCAAAAGTCATAGTGCCAAACGAAATGCGCGAAACTTTTAATCCGGTGTTCGGCAGGGTGCGGAAATCCATTCAAACCTCCTGAGTTTCTGGTAATTGTACCCCGCGCATGGTGGTACTGAAACACAAAGCAACAACAAATTCCTGAATTCGAAAAGGTATTTTAACAGCTTGTGGGTCATTACACGGAAGTGGACTTATGAGATCACTCTGTTTGAGGAGGTTTTCTGTTCGGAGGGAATGTCAGCCAGAAGTGCGAATGAGGCGCCATAGAGAACTTGCAGCCTTGCAAGCTAAAGCCTCACGAATACATTCCATGCTGGCTGGGTGCTTCAGTCCATGCTCTCTGGATGGGTGGGTTCTTTCGCACTCGGAGCGCGAACGCCAAGATGCTTCTGGATGTCTGAAATGATTTGTTTGCCATGGAAGCGTCCGTTTTCAATGAAGATCTCATTGGTATGCCGGCCGGAAATAACCACGCCGGCAAGATAAATGCCGGTGACATTGCTCTCGCGTGTCTTTGT
>JBJKQZ010000312.1:0-2514 GCA_046704865.1 Terriglobia bacterium | reverse complement strand
AAATCCTCCAAAAACATCTTGACAATACTAATTTATTAGTACTATCGTTTGCGTATGAGAACACCAAGCCGCACCTTGACTGCACAGGAACTCGAAATTATGAAGGTCGTCTGGGAACTCCGCCAGGCAACCGTTCGCGGAGTCTATGAAAAGCTGCGCGAGCAGCGCCCCATCGCCTACACCACGGTCATGACCATGATGAACATCATGGAACAGAAAGGCTTCCTGAAAAAGCTTCCGGCGGAAGGCCGCGCCTATGTCTACCAGTCGGCGCGACCGCGCAAGCAGGTGATCCGCAGCATGGTACGAGATTTTGTGGACCGCGTATTCAACGGCTCTGCCGAACCGCTGGTGGTCCACCTGGTAAAGGACCGCCAGTTGTCTGAAAAGGAACTCAAAGAAATTGCCCGCTTGATCGAGGAGGAGGGATGAGCGTGCCGCTGTGGTTTTACAACCTCACTGCATATAGTGCTCAACTCGCCCTTTTTATAGCAGCCGGCGGAATCATGGCAAAGGTTACACGCCTCCGTGAACTGCGCGCCCGGCTGATTTATTGGCAGGTCTTGCTGGGGCTCGGCATGTTGCTGCCTGCTATCGAGCCCTGGCAGTGGGCACCGCAGATCGGGCATAGCATGGCAGAAGGCCGAACCATTGCTCATGCCGGAAGCGCCGGCATCACCGCCGCTGCCGCGCTGCCCGCGCATGAAGCCTACTCTTTCCCCTTCTACAAAATAGTTGCGATTCTGATTGTGGCGGGTCTTTTGGTCCGCTTCCTGTGGCTGGCTGCAGGACTGGCCCGCCTGCGCAAGACGCGCCTGCACGCCGTTCCGCTGGGCCCTCACTTCGAAGTGGAACAATTCAAGGCGGTGCTGGGCGTTTCACCTTCAGTGTTGGTTTCCGACCGGATATCGTCGCCAGTCACTTTCGGCTGGCGCGCCCCGCGGATCCTGCTGCCTGAAAAATTTATCCGGATGGACGCAGCCCGGCAACGTGCGATCCTGTGCCACGAGTTCTTGCACGTCCGGCGTCGCGACTGGCTCTGGCACGTAACAGAGGAGGTTCTCCAATCTTTATTCTGGTTCCACCCCGCCGTTGCCTGGCTCATTGCGCAGATCCGGCTGAGCAGGGAACAGCTTGTGGACCGTGAAGTGGTCATCCTGGCCGGGTCGCGCCGTGACTATCTTGATGCACTCTTTGAAATTGCCTCATCTTCCCGTACTTCCCGCCACGCTCCCGCCCTGCTGTTCCTGAGCGAGCGCCACCTGAAGCAACGTGTGCAGCTGATTCTTAAGGAGGTCACCATGTCCAGAAAGAAACTTGCCCTAGCACTTTCCGCCAGCCTCGGTGGTTTGCTCCTCACCGGAGTCGTTGCCGTGAGTCTGCTGCCTCTCAGAATCTCCGCAGAGCAACGCGCGTCTTCCGATTCACTCGAGACACATCTGGCCCGCCCAGACGCTCATTTCTACGGCAATCCTGATGCACGCGTCACCGTGGTGGAATTCGGCGATTTCCAGTGCCCGGCCTGCCGGAAGGCGGAATCGGTTGCTGAGGAAGTCCGGAAAAATCTTGGCCATCAGGGTCGTTTCACTTATCGCCAGTTTCCTCTAACCGGGCTCCATCATCAGGCAGAGAAAGCGGCCGAGGCTGCCGAGTGCGCCGCGAAACAAGGCAAGTTCTGGCAGTCGGTCAACTACCTCTCTGCCCATCCGCTCGATTTCAGCAGCGCCGGAGTCCGCCAGTTTGCCGCGAGCCTCAATCTTGACCCGGCGCGAACCGAGCAATGCATTTCCAGCGGAGCCATGGCCGCCCGGGTGCAGCAGGACATCAGCGATGGGCGGGCGTTGGGAGTCCACAGTGTTCCAACTTTTTACGTTGGAAACTCGAAGCTGGTGGGTGTGCCAACCTATTCCCAACTGCATGCACTCATTGAAGAGAAGCTCTCACAACACACCAGCACGTCAGGCATCCGGTTGCTGCCGCCTTTCCCAACAAGTGCCTTGAACGGTGGCAAGGAGGGCCAATGAGCTACCAACCCTTGTGGCTGCGCGATCTGGTGGCTTACAGCATCCAGGCGGCCGCGCTGGTGGGCGTGGGAGTCATTATGGCGCGAGCGCTGCGTCTACGGTTGCCGCGTGTCCGCCACGCTTACTGGCAGGTACTGCTGGCGGGGTGCGTGTTCCTGCCGCTGCTCCAGCCGTGGCGGCCGGAAGTTCTGGATACGTCGGGCCTCACCATGGCCAACGTCAACTTCGCTGCGCCGGAGGCCGCTCCCGTTCCTGCAGGCCCTTCTGTCGCACAGATTGTTCTCTGGCTGATCTGCGCCGGCATCGTTCTTCGCGTGCTCTGGATGGCGCTCGGCCTGGGCCGTTTGTGGCTTTACCGCCGGCGTGCGCAGCGTATTGAACAACTGCCTGAAGCAATCGTAGAGGCCCAATTTCTGGCGCCCGAAACCCCTGCGTTCTTTATTTCCCGGCAGATTCCCACTCCTGCGACCTTTGGATTTTTCCGCCCTGC
>JBJKQZ010000311.1:0-5310 GCA_046704865.1 Terriglobia bacterium | reverse complement strand
GTGGGTCCTTCGGTCTCTGAAAAGCCATCCGCGATGGTCACTTCGGTCCGGCGCCGGGGCTGATGGTCCGTCCACCAGTAGAGCGGGTCCACTCCAAGAAATTGCTGCGAGAACTGGTAAATGGCATAGATTGTACCCCGCATGTCGGAGCCGCTGAGCACCAGGGCATGCGCGGCAGGTGAGCCAGCAAGTGGATGATCAATCGCCTGAATGTGCAGCTTTTCCCAGCCGGAGGGTCTGGCCGCTCCCTGCGGCAGATTGAATTTGTCAGAGATCCAGAGCGTGGTTCGGTGCGCCTGCTTGGGATCATGGATAATCCGGACAGGGCTGCCGAACACTTTCTGCAAGTCGCCCGCCAGGTCCTGCGCCGCCTTCTGCACGGGTACCGGCTCGCGCGCGTCGATAAACAGGCTGGTGCTTGAATCAATTTTGAAGGTTCCTGCTCCAGCCAATGGCGCCATACAAGCCAACAGCACGGCGAAGGGAAGAAAGCTTCGAAGAATTGCTTTCAGCAAAATGTTCCTCCTCCGGAAAGCAATACTGTGAACTGGCTCCCGTTGACGCAAAATGATGCACCGATGATAAGAACCAGTTCGCATTTGAAATCGGTCTATTAAGACCAGGCTGCAGTTCCTGGATTTACACTCCGCGAGCATTGGGATTGTGGTCGGGAATGCCGCGGCCGTCTTGGTGAAAAGTCTGACGCACATCCCGGCAGAACAAGCCAGCGCTTCTCTGATCAGGGCGGTAAAATTGTACGTGATCGGAACCAGCAAAAATGAAGGGCCATTTTACAACTTGCTCCCGCAAGGTCAAGCGGGCTGCAAAATTTCCGGTTGATCCTTCCATCCGGCCCCACGATGGGAGCGCCTTGGCAGGCCAATAATCGGCTGGTAAATCCTCTTCATTGACTCGCTGAAAGCGGTATGCTAAACATGGTGGCAAGGGAAAGGTAGGCTTATTATGGGGCAAAGTGGCAATTTCCGCGTTCAACAGGGACCGTTAAAAGACCTGGAAGAATGGGACGACTTTGTAAAGACGCGTTATCCGGAGGGTGTCCCGCCCGCTTCACCCGTGCGGACTGAGAAAAAGCAGGAAGAGTTCCGGAATTATACGGACACCACGCCGCCGCGCGTGCGCGAGTTCTACCGCCAGAACCATACCTGGCAGACCCGCGAATTTGTGCTTGGGAAAAAGCACGAATTCCTGTCCAAAAGCCGCGCAAAGATGGGCATCTGGGAAGCCATGGAATTCCTGAACACGCTGGTGGACGAAAGCGACCCCGATACCGAACTTTCCCAGATTGAGCATCTGCTGCAGACTTCTGAATCGGCGCGGCGCGACGGCCGTCCAGACTGGTTCATCCTTACCGGCCTGATTCACGACTTGGGCAAGGTCCTCTGCCTTTGGGGTGAGCCGCAATGGGCTGTGGTGGGCGATACTTTCCCGGTGGGCTGCGCCTGGTCTCCCAAAATTGTCTTCCATGAGTTCTTCGCGCAGAATTCGGATTCAAAGGTGCCGGAGTATCAGACGCGCCTCGGCGTCTATCAGGAAAACGGCGGGCTCAACAGCGTGGACATGTCCTGGGGGCACGACGAGTACCTCTACCACGTGGTCAAAGATTATCTGCCCGAAGAAGCGCTCTACATGATCCGGAACCATTCATTCTATCCGGCACACCGAGAGGGTGAGTACGGCTACCTGATGAACGATCATGACCGCGAGATGTTCCACTGGGTGCGCGAGTTCAATCCGTACGATTTATACTCGAAGGCTGAGAACCGCCCCGGCGTCGAGCAGCTTCGCCCGTATTACGAAGATTTGATTTCCAGGTATTTTCCTTCCCAGATACAGTGGTAAAATCTCCTCCGCCCCGCGGCGGGAATCGAACAGCTTGCTGAAGAGCGGTCACGGTGTCATTCCGAGCGTAGCGAGGAATCTGCTTTTTTCGCTCGGTTTAACCCTTTGGGGAATTTATCTTTCGGCAATCGATTCATCGGGACTATCCGGATTGAGGTGCAGTGTGAAGCAATCGATGGCGAAGGCCATTCTAACCGACAGCCAGTTCTGGGTACCGATTGCAGTGCTGGTTGTCGGAATTCTGCTGCTGGTCTACGTTCGCTGAGGAGCAACTCCGCTGGCCCGGCAACTCCATACTTCAGACGTTTCGCGTTCGCTGCACACGCTGGGAGTGTTGTGCGGACTCGCCGCGGGCGCATGGCTCGGCGCTGCAGAGGCGCCCACCAAACTTGTAACTTTGGGCATTTCGCCCTTCATCATCTCTCTCGGCATGGTCGCAGGAGTCTTCGTCGCCCGCTGGACCGTTCCCACCATCATGAAAGGCACCCACTACGTCTTCACGGACTTGCGCGCCAAATCCCATCTGCTGGTCTGGGCCGTTCTGGCCGGCGCGCTATGGGCCGTTGCCAACACTCTCACTGTTTTCGCCATCCGTGATGTGGGGCTTTCCATCGCTTTCCCTCTGTGGAACACCAACAGCCTGGTGGGACTTTTCTGGGGCTGGTTCTTCTTCCGCGAATTGCGCGGCGCGGGCAAGAAGGCGCAGACAAAAGTGCTGGGCGGCGCCATCGGGATTGCTGGCGGCGCAGTCCTGCTGGCATACGCGTCGGCAAGCGCGCCACTCACCACTTCTGCCCACACTTCGGCGGGAATCATGGCGGCGCTCGGCGCCGGCCTTCTGTGGGGCACCATGTACGTTCCCTACCGCAAAGCCTACCTGAGCGGCATGAATCCGCTCTCATTTGTCACCATCTTCACGGTGGGTGAACTCGGAACCGTGGCGGCGCTGGCGCTGATTTTTCGCGGCGGCCTGCACCCCGTACTGATTGAACTGGCAAGGGCGCGCGCGGCTTTGTTCTGGCTGTTTCTGGGAGGATTCTGCTGGGTTCTGGGCGATCTGTTCCAGCAATATGCCGCAAAGTATATCGGTATCGGGCGCGGCATTCCGCTTTCAAACACCAACCAGCTTTGGGGACTGGCCTGGGGCGCGCTGGTTTTCAGCGAACTGGCCGGCCGCGGCCCGGCAACGCAGTTGATGGTGGTTGCTGGCTCATTGGTGATGATCCTGGGCGCGCTCGCCATCAGCAGCGCCGCAGCCCCTGAATCCGAACACGTTTCCTGGAGTGAGGCGATCGAACGCGAGTGTGACCGCTACGGCCTGGATCATGATGAAGTCTTCCGCGCTCAGGCGGGTGAAGACGTCATGGCAGACCGCTCGCACGGCTGGCGATGGTGGGATGTCGTCATCGTTGCCGCCGCCGTTGGCATCTTTGTCTGGCTGGCCCACGGAACTACCCGCCCGCCGATCGCCATGAACACCGGTTGGATCGTCATTCTCCTGACTGCCACCCTGGGCCTGCTCATCGCCGGCGCCGTTCTACTCTGGAAACGCACAAGATTTTCATAGAACGCATGCCGCTCTAATTTTTTCTCAATTTCCATTAAAAGACGGGACGAGGGGGATTTCGTTCAGACCAGAATGTGGCAGGAGCTTGCTTTGTTGAGGAGATAAATTTCCACGCCGGGAGCGAGTTCGAGCGCGCGCTCGGCCTGCGGGGTGATGCGCACTTTGAGATCGACGCCGCAATCCGCGACGAGTTCCACATTTTCTTCGTTGCGCAGCAGTCGGCGCACAGTCCCGGCCAACAGGTTCCGCGCGCTGGTGCGGCTGATGCGCTCGCGGGAAACGATAATGTCTTCCGCGCGGATGCCGAGCGTGACGCGGCTGCCCGCCGGAAGCTGGCTGCGCGGAATCACCATCCGGCACCGGCCGAGGTCGACCACGCTGATGCCCTCTTCCGGCTGGTGATCCGCAATCCGCCCCGCCAGAATGTTTTCAGTTCCCACAACGCGCGCCGCCGGAACATTGAGCGGTGCGTTAAAAACTTCCAGCGGTTTCCCCTGCTGCACAATGCGGCCCTCCGCCATCAGCAGCAGATGGTCGCCGATGCGGACCGCGTCCGCGGGGCTGTGTGTGACGTAGAGAAACGGAATACTCGTCTTGCGTTGCAACTCGACCATCTCATCCAGCAGCCGCGAGCGCGTCGTCACGTCAACTGCTGAGAGCGGCTCATCCAGCAGCAGTACGGCTGGTTCCGAAGCCAGCGCGCGGGCCAGCGCCACACGCTGCTGCTCGCCCCCGGAGAGTTCCGCCGGCCGGCGGTCGGCGGCGTAATCCACCCCAACCAGTTTGAGCATCTCTTCAACGCGCCGGCGCGATTGGTCGTGCTGCGACTTGGCTCCGTAGGCCACGTTTTCCGCTGCGGTCAGGTGCGGAAACAGCAGGTAATCCTGAAACACAAAACCCACCCGGCGCTTCTGCATGGCCAGGTTCACCCGCGCGGCGGAATCAAAGTAGACCGAATTTCCCAAAAAAATCCTGCCGGCATCCGGCATCACCATCCCGGCAATCGACCGCAGCGTGGTGGTCTTGCCCGATCCTGACGCGCCAAACAGCACTGTAATTCCCTGGTTGGCCGCGAATGCGGCGTCGAGCGCAAAGTTCGTCCGGCCGTTTGATGCGAACTGTTTTTTGATGTCTACGGTCAGCATGGGTCAAGCCGTCTTCGGCGGGCGGGTCAGAACGTTGGTCAGGTAGATCACGGCAATTGACGCAAGCGTAAGAATCACCGCCATGATCTGGGCCTTCTGGTCTTCTCCTGAAATGAACGCTTCATAGATGGCCAGAGGCATGGTCTGCGTCTTGCCGCGGATGTTCCCGGCCAGCATCAGCGTGGCGCCGAATTCTCCCAGCGCCCGCGCAAAGCTGAGCACCACTCCGGCCAGAATCCCGCGCCTTGCCAGGGGCAGCGTCACTCGAAAGAAAGTTTCCAGTTCGCTCTTTCCCAGGCTGAAACTGACCAGTTCATAGCGCCGGTCAATGGATTCAAGCGCCGCACGCGCCGACTTCACCATCAGCGGCAGCGCCATCACCCCGGCGGCAATGGCCGCTGCTTCCCAGGTAAACGCCACGGTCCAGCCCGTGAGCGCAAAGAGATATTTCCCCAACAGTCCGCGCCGCCCGAGAAGAAGGATCAGATAGTAGCCGGTGACGGTGGGAGGCAGCACCATGGGCAGCGTCACCAGCGAATCCAGGGCTTCCTTGGCCCGGAACTCGCGCCGCGCCAGGAGAAACGCCAGCGCCGTCCCCACAACGGTGACCGCCAGCGTGGCGACGCTCACCACGAGGACCGATAATTTGAAGGCTGACCAGATCATTGTGAATTGACCGCGCGGAAGCCGTAGCTCTTAAGAATGTTTTCGCCCTCGGGGCTGAGGACCAGCTTGATG
>JBJKQZ010000310.1:0-2910 GCA_046704865.1 Terriglobia bacterium | reverse complement strand
GACGAATTCCTGGCCACCAGCGCCGAAGACCTGGCAAAGCGGCGCGACATTAAAGACGCTCAAAAGCGTGTTGAGGGCTTGGTTTATTTTGACCTGCAACTGATTGAGCCTCTCACACGTTACATCCTGATTGAGCAGATCCGCCAACTTCGCTCCACGGCCTACAGCCGGCCATTTGATCTTCCCCGGCGGGTTCTGATTGTGGACCAGGCGCAGGCCATCCACTGGCAAGCCGCGGACCTGCTGCTGAAAGTGCTGGAAGAGCCACCGGAAACCACCACCATCATCCTGATCTGCCCGAATGCTTACGAACTGCGGTCCACCATCCGGTCACGCTGCCTGACGCTGCAATTTGCTCCCGTCGAAGAATCCGTAATCCAGCAGGTTTTGACGGAAGAACAAGGCCTGGCAAAAGGTGACCTGGCCCTGGCGCAGCGGGTTGTGAACGGCAGTATTTCTCTGGCCAGGAGCCTGAACCTCAAGGAATATGTGGACCAGCGGAAACCATGGCTGGTCCTGCTGGACACGATGGCCCGGCCGGCCGGCACTTCCCTGCCTCCTCAACAATGGAAAAACCTGTTTGATGCCACCAAATTGCTGGCCGATAGCCGTGAGCGCGCCGAGGAATCACTGAAAACCGGGTCCATTCTTCTGCGCGACCTGATGCACGTGCTTTTGGACGAGCGAAGCAGAGCAGTGACCAACATTGACCTGATGCCGCGCCTTAAAACATGGGCGCAAGCACTGGGGATGGGCGGAATTCGGAAACTCGAAGAAGGCATTGAGCGGTCATACAGTCTGCAGAACCGCAATGTGAACCAACAACTCTCCTTCGATTCGCTTGCCGCGGACCTGCTCAGCGCTCGCCCCCGGACGTAAGAGAATTCACTCCTGGCAGCGCGGCATTCGACCTATTTCCCTCCAAACCGCCCTCCTTGAAAAAACATGAAAAAAGAATGGCCCCTGTGCAGACCGAATGCGCCACAGCGGGAAGGCGCGCAAAGTTGTCCGGCAACTCCAGATATGTTATAAATGTCTCAGTCGTAAGTCCTATTTCTTCTGGTCAATTTTTCAATCGTGAAGAAACCGGAACGCCGATTTTCACATCTACTAGTAGAGGACTTTACGCAATACCTTCTTTCGCAAGACGCTGTTCGCCTTGCACTGGCAAGGATAAGTACAAGGAGTATCAAGCAGTGAATCGAAAACTTATACGCCCTTCACTTTCAGATGTTCAAGACCAGATGTCAGGACGGGTGCAGCGAAAAAAGCCGGCACCACCTGAGCAGACCAATGCTGAAAACTTCTATTACCTGAAGCAGATGCAATCGCGAACGCCCATGGTTGTGGTGCTGGATAAAGGCGAAACAATCCGTGGGGTCATCGAGTGGTACGACAAGCAATGCATTAAGGTTCATCGAACCAACGAACCGAACCTGCTGATCATGAAAAGCTGTATTCGATACATGTTCAAAGAGCAGGAAGCCAGCAGCAACGGCAACGGTTCGTATGGGCACGATATTGAAGTAGAGTAACTCCGTCGACTTGGGCCGGAAATCCGGGTTTGCAACTTTTCTGGGGCGCGATGCAGAATTCGCATTCCAGAAATCTTACTTTTTCGTGAATAGCATGGGATTTTACCCGGATCACTGGCCACCAGATGGGGGCCCTGGGGTCGCCGGACAATTGCAGGAAACCGCTTGACAGCCGCCTTTAACTGTCCCTAGCATGAGAGGGAAAGTGGTCGGTTGAATAATTCCGTGAGTATTTCCCAAAACCCGGCTGGAATCAGAAATCTCCCGATTAAGGGCTCGAATGGTGCGGAAGGTTTATCTGTCCGTCTGCGGTGGACGTCCGCCGGCGTGATCGTCGGTTTGATGGGCGCCTGCGTGCTGATTTTCGGGCAGGCTGTTGCCCTGCATGCCCAGGAGCCGCGGAGCAAGCTTCCCGTTGTCAGCAAATTGACCACCAGCAAACACCAGCAAATTTTCAGTGGCAAGCTCCAATCCCTGGACATGAAGCAGAGAATTCTGAATGTTAACTCTCTGAACGGCCAGGACAGCGAAATTTTTCCCTTCAAGAAGAATGTGCGCGTTGAGGGAATCAACGGAAACAGACTGGATCTGGCGGACCTGAAGACGGGTTCTACCGTGATGATCTATTTTGATCAGAAATCGGGAGAGCGCACGATAAAGAATATTGTTATTCTGAGTTCCGGCAAAGACAAGGCAAAAGGCAAGCCGGCACCTTCCTCGTAGGAGCCCGGCCCGGTACGGCTGGCCTCCTGCTGCAATCCATGAAAATCGGTATAACCTGTTACCCTACCTACGGTGGAAGCGGCGTTGTCGCCACGGAACTCGGCCTGGAACTGGCCGCGCGCGGCCATGACATTCACTTTATCAGCTACGCGCTCCCGGTGCGCGTACCCGAACTGGCTGACCACATTCACTTCCATGAAGTGGAGGTGATGAACTACCCCCTGTTCGACCATCCTCCTTACACGCTGGCGCTGGCCTCGCAGATGTACAACGTTGCCGTGAATGAGTCACTGGACATCCTGCACTGCCATTACGCCATTCCCCACTCTGTCAGCGCGTACCTGGCCCGCTCGATGATGGGCGCAAGCCGCATCCCGATCGTTACTACGCTGCACGGGACTGATATCACACTAGTGGGATCCAACCGGTCCTATCTGCCCATCACGCGGTTCGCCATCGAACAGAGCGATTCCGTGACCGCGATCTCGGAATACCTCCGCCAGGTTACAGTGCGTGAATTTGGAATTTCCCGCCCCATTGACGTGATCCAGAACTTCGTCAATTGCGACGTATTCCATCCCCAGGACAAGGAATCCCGCCGGCAGGATTTTGCAGCCCACGGTGAAAAAATCCTGGTACACCTTTCAAACTT
>JBJKQZ010000309.1:0-3506 GCA_046704865.1 Terriglobia bacterium | reverse complement strand
AGCCGTACATCATCAGGTCCATATATTCGATCATGGGATTGCCGTCAAAACGCCCGGCGAGAAGACCATTGAGCTCGGTAAAGGCTTTCAAAAACTCCGGGGAATCGTAGCGCGGTTCATAGAAGTCAAAGTTGACGCGGTGTTCTGTCGACTTGTGGCCGATGTTGACGATGGGAACTTTGCCCTTCAGAAAGTCCGGCATGGAGAGCTTTGCTGGTTGAATGTTGGGGCTGGAGAGCTGGATTCGAAAGCCCACGCCAAGCCCGTGGCGCTTTGCGGCGTCGAGCGTCGCTTCCCAAACAGGGTTGAGGTCAAGCTTGCCGGGCTGGCTCTGCACATCGCGCCAATCGCAGCGGATGTAAAGAACATCCACAAACGGTAGCGCCGCCATCTTCTCCACGGCATCTTCCAGTGTTTCCCTGCCGCACTTCACGCCCAGCGCCGGCCCGTTTTCCTCCCACGAATAGCCCACCAGGCCCGTACCATAATTTCGGATGTGCTTTGTGGATGGCCCGGTGACGTGGATGGTAAACCAGCCCTCGTCCTGCCCCACTCCAAAAGGCCCCTGGTTGAGGCGATTGGGCACACTCGGGCCGGGACCAAAGTTGTAGCCCTGCCACAGGTGGTCTGGCACGTCTGCAAGCATGCGTCCGGGCGCGACCGTGCCGGCCCCTGCTAAAAGCGCTCCCATCTTCACAAAATCCCGTCGCCGCATAATTCAGCCCTCCCGTGATATTTGATATTGTTGGCTTGCATCGCCCGCCCTGACGGCCCAGGTACACCGTCCCGTCAGCGGCAAAGATGCCGCGCAGGCAGACTGGATGCGTGCCAGTTCCCGCCCATCCCGCAGCGGAAAGGTTAGCAGGTTCCTGAAACTTACCCAACCCGCCGTGCTGATCACGCGAAGTGCGAGAAGCACGACGGGTTGGTTTTTCAATCACCTGCTAGAAGTGGAGCTTGAGAGCCAGTTGAACCTGACGCTGTGGTATCACAGTGTCGGTGATTACGCCCGCGGAACCCGGACCATCTGTGATGAATGGATCCGGCTGAGAGAACACGGGGTTGTTGAACGCATTGTAGAACTCAGCGCGAAATTCCAGGCGGTATCGCTCGGTGAAGTTGAAATACTTCCGGAGAGATATGTCCGCGCTCTTCTCGCCCGGGCCTTCCAGGATGTTCTTACCGGCGTTGCCGAACGAGCAGCAGGTCGGTATAGGAAAGTCATTGATGTTGAACCACAGATCGGGAGTCGGGTTGGAAAGCGCGCCGCTGCCGGTGCGATTGGTGCGCAACAGCCCCTGGCTGCCCGTGTTGGTGGGGTCGGTATCCGTCTGGGGCGTAAAGGGGAAGCCTGAACGGAACGTGACAATTCCGCCCACGTGCCAGCCGCCCAAAACATAGTCCAGACCCTTGTTCTGGCCCAGGAACTTCATCCCCTGGCCAACCGGCAGCGCATAGTCAAAGCTCGTGACCCAGCGCGCGCGGTTGTCAAAGTCCGAAAGTCCCTTCTCAGCCCTGAGGTTATAGCTATCCTGCGGCCAGGGAGAGTTGCAGCAGATCTCCGGCTGGTCGTTAATGGATTTTCCGTAAGTGAAGGCGCTGAGAAGATAGAGGCCATGGCTGGTCCGCTTTTCCATCGTGAGCTGGAAGGCCTCATAGGTGGAATTCCCGTGGTTTTCGATGGAAGTAAAAGGCCCATACTGCGGGTACGGCCTGGCGGACTGGTCGAAGTTCGGGCTCGGAGTTGGAATCTGGTTCCGGTCAACAAGCACCTGCAGGTGCGTTGCTTTGTTCCCGACGTAGGCCGCTGTCACCAGGACCTGGCCGGGAAGCTGATACTCCAAATCGAGATTCCATGCATCGACAACAGGATTGTGAGGGTACCAGTCCTGGCTGGTGACACTCGGGAGCACGGCATTCGCGGGGTTGAGCGAAGGCCATCCGGTAGCCAGGGTCATGGCGGATGGCGTCAAGCCGTCGCTCGTAAAGATGGGCTCGTAAA
This sequence comes from Terriglobia bacterium, assembly GCA_046704865.1. Lineage (GTDB taxonomy): Bacteria > Acidobacteriota > Terriglobia > UBA7540 > UBA7540 > SCRD01. Next base: position 1,504 of record JBJKQZ010000309.1, on the reverse strand, counting down.
AGTACGGCAGGTTATAGGCGACCTGGAGAGGATCACCCGTGCGGATTTCCTGGGGTGAAAAGAACCGCCCATATCCGGCGCGCACAACCAGCCTCTGCGAACCGAACGGGCTGTAGGCAAAGCCAACACGGGGCGCGAAGTCCTTCTTATCCGTGACTTCCAGGTTCGAGGGATAGCCTTGCGTGCCGGCGGTGATGATCTGCCCCGTCGGGTACCAGAAATTGGCCATCCGGTTGTGCGATTCTCCCAGAGGCGTGATGTAGTCATAACGCACGCCCAGATCCAGCGTCAGGGACTGGGTAGCTTTGTAAGTGTCCTGCACAAACCCGCTAAAGACTTTCTGCCGGTTTCCAAAGTAGGTGACGGTGGAAATCCTGGCCGAGTTCGGCAGGCCCACAAGCATGTCGGCAACCGAGTTGCCGGTGCCCTGCCTGTTGCCCGGGTCAACTGACGTAAATTGGCCATTGAAACCGATATTTCCACGCGGTTGGCCAATCTGAAGCAGGTTGAACTGGTCCGCGGCAAACTGCGGACCCGCCTTGATGGTGTGTTTTCCGCGGATCCAGCTGAACGTATCATTCAACACGAACTGCTGGCTCACGCTCCACGTCGGGGTGTAGGTTGCCTCACCAATGCGGCGGTAGCCTGAGGGCGAAAACACCGCCAGGCCATTGATGGCGGGATCATCGGGCTGCCCGGGAACCGCCAGGCCTGAGGGAGGATACACCTGGCCGTAGGCAGGCAGGTTGGCAATATAATGCACCCGGTTAAATCCCAGCCGAAGTGAGTTCACCATCGTGGGGCTCAAGGTCTGGGTCCAGCCCAATACGGCTCCCTGAGCCTTCAAGGGGCGGGTGCCTGTGTTGTAGCTTCCTCCGTCGGCAATCCCCGGGAAGGGAGGCGCCACAACCCGCAATTCCTTGTCGAACGAATACCTTCCGAAAATCTGCGTTTTGGTGGAGACGTTCTGGTCGATCCTCACGTCAAACTGGTCCGCCTGGTTGGTGGCAGGCTTGTTGACGTCATAGTTGTTGGCCAGCACATTGGTCAAAGTCGGCTCCGGGTATAGCGCAAGAACGTTCTGCGCCAACTGGCTCATGCTCCCCTGAGGAATCATGTTGGCCGTTGCCGTGGGCAGGCCGGTGGTGGGGTCAAACCCAAAGCCGTCCCGCACGGTGGACCCGTTCACGGTCCGCGTCGTCGAGGGGTCGTAGATTTCACCCTGGTAAATGGGACGTCCCAAAGCGTCCACGCCCGTTTGCGAGCCCAGAATGCCGGTGAAGTCTCCCGTGCGCTCCGGCACCGTGGGGATGGAATAAATGTAAGTGTTCGCCTGATGGATGCGGTTGCCCTGATAGTCCGCAAAGAAGAACGTCTTGTCCTTCTTGATGGGGCCGCCCAAAGTCGCGCCAAACATGTTCTGCTTGTAAGGCGCCTTCGGCGCACCGGCGGGTTCAAAGTATCCGCGCGCATCGAGGGCCACATTCCGCAGAAATTCAAAGAT
>JBJKQZ010000308.1:0-3500 GCA_046704865.1 Terriglobia bacterium | reverse complement strand
TCCGGATACGCCTGCACCAGCACCGGAACGTCCAGCCCGGACAGGCGCAGCGCGTTGGCAACACCCCGCTCATCGCCGAAATTAGGCAGCGACACCAGGATTCCGTCAATCTCGTCCGCATGTTGCTTAAACAGATCTGCGCACTTGCGGGCTTCCTGGAGAGTTTCCACCGCTCCATGTTTGGTATCCTGAGGGGTCAGGCACACTGTCTTGAAACCCTCGGCCTCCAGCGTTCGAAGAATTTCTTCTCTGCCATCACGGGCCAGAACGTCAGGGAAGAATCCCCGGTTTCCAACAATGACTCCCAAAGTTGTTCTGCTCATCTGGTGAACCTCCTCGACCATTCCCACTGTGATTAATACATATAAATTTAAAAAGACATAACCACACACTCGGATTCTAGGCTTTCTTTCCCGGCTGCCCGTAAGTGGTGTGATAACGGTCATACCATTTGCGAACTTCTCTTTCAGGCAAAGGTTTCGGTTGACCGCGCATTAACGCCAGGTGGCAGGTTTTCGCTACATCTTCGAGCATCACGGCGGATTTTAGCGCCGCCCGCGGCGTGGGGCCAAAGGCGAAGACTCCGTGCTGTGCCAGAAGTACGGCCGGGGCTTTGGACATGAATTTCAGGATACCTTCTCCAATGTGGTCGCCCTGATTATCGGTGTATGGCGCGCAAGGGACCTCAGCGCCGAATTCGTCCGCAATCGCCGTCAGATAAACAGGAATGGATTGTCCGAGCAGCGCAAAACTTGTAGCGTAATTCGAATGAGTATGAATCACACCTCCCAGATCCTGCCGGTGGTTATAAAGATAAAGGTGATGAGGCAGGTCCACCGAAGGGTTCCATTTCCCGCTGACTTTGCGCCCTTCGAGGTCTGTCACCACCATATCCTCCGGCCTCAACTTGTCGTAGTCCATTCCGCTTGGTTTGATCACTACCAGCCCGCGCTTCCGGTCAATTCCGCTGGCATTGCCGGCGTGCATCGTCACCAAGCCTGCCTTGAAGATTCCCACATTGGCTTCCCACACTTCCAGGCGGAGCTGTTCCGAGACTTTCATTCTGGATCCTCCCAAACTCCCCCCGTGTTCCTGTTGCCGCGACTACCTGATCGGATTAATCTAACGGCTATTGGATTGCCTGCTCATGCTGCAGGGCTTTCAGCCTTTTCATCACATCATTGGCACCGCGGCCAAAATAGTCATGCAACATTTGGTACTCATTGAAAATTCTGTTATACACCGCGTGGTTTTCTCTGCGCGGCTGGTAGGAACTCTTCTGTACCTGCGCCATCTCCTGGGCGGCCTCGAAAATGGTATCGTAGCCGCCTCCGGCGCGCCCAGCAGCAACCGCTGCGTGCATAGCCGAACCGAGCGCAGGACAAGTCAGTAGTTGCCCTGCAATCTTGATCTCACGGCCCGTGACATCCGCATAGATCTGCATCAGCAGTTTGTTCTTTTCGGGAAGCCCCCCGCAGGCCACCAGGTTCCGAACTTCCACGCCCCTGCTCTCAAAAGCTTCGATGATCTGACGCGTGCCAAAGGCTGTGGCTTCAATCAGCGCGCGATAAATATCTTCAGGCCGAGTGGACAGTCGCAACCCGAGCAGCACTCCTGTCAACCCCGCATCCACCAGCACGGAACGATTACCGTTCCACCAGTCGAGCGCCAGAAGCCCCGACGTGCCAGGTCGCAATGCCGCTGCCCGTTTTTCAAGGACCGTTGTGAAAGGAACTTTACTCCGGCGTGCCTCTCGGTACACCGACTCGTGCACGCCGTTTTCAAAGAACCAAGCGAAGATATCTCCCACCGCCGACTGTCCAGCTTCATATCCCCATAGCCCCGGCACCACGCCGTCTTCAACCACCCCACACATCCCTTCTACCATCCGCTGCTCGGTCCCAAGCAGGATGTGGCAGATCGACGTGCCCATAATCATCACCATCGAACCCGGTCCCGTAACGGAGCAGGCAGGGACCGAAACGTGCGCGTCAACGTTTCCAACGGAAACGGGTGTTCCCTCACGTAGCCCCGTTTTACGGGCCCACTCAGGCGTCAGCCCGCCGGCGCGTGCACCAAGGGGGTAATAGGTCTCATGAACTTTGGTCCCGATCACATTTTCGAGTGAGGGATGCAAGGCCCGGAAAAAATCCCTGGAGGGAAAGCCTTTTCCCTTCACCCACATGGCCTTGTAACCCGCCGTGCAGGTGTTGCGTTTCTCCGCGCCCGTCAACTGCCAAACAATCCAGTCCGCCGCTTCAATAAAACGTTCTGTCGCCGCATAGACCGCCGGCGCTTCATTCACAATCTGCAACAGCTTAGAAAAGAACCACTCCGAAGAGTACTTGCCTCCGTAAATACGAATGAACTCTTCGTTGCGTTCCCTGCCGATTTCATTAATTCGGTCGGCTTCCGGCTGCGCGGCATGATGTTTCCAAAGTTTGACCCACGCGTGAGGATGCTTTCGGAATTCAGGCAAAATGCAAAGAGGGGTTCCATCGCTCTTTACCGGCAGCGGGCTGGATGCGGTGAAATCTGTTCCCAGCCCGATCACCTGTTCGGCTTTCACTCCGGCCGACTTCAGCGCTTTTGGGATTCCCTTTTCTACTACCAAGAGGTAGTCGCGGGGGTTTTGCAGGGCCCAATCTTGTTCAAGTTTCGGACCACCCGGCAGCTTCGAATCAATCACACTGTCCGGATAGGGAACAATCACGTTCGATACGAGTTCGCCGTTCGCAACTCGAATTACGGCGGCGCGTCCCGATTCGGTACCATAATCAATCCCCAGAACAAATCTATCGCTGTTTTTATAAGATGATGAAGAGTTCCGTCGACTCATCGCTCAGATCTCCTCCTGTATTGGCCCTGCCAGGACCGGCGCCGCTGGCATTTGCAACTTGCGATGCGGAACCAGCTTTCTGGTTCCTGCAATTATGAACTGAGTGTCCGTCTCTGGAGTTCCAGAAATCGGGTCGACTCACCAAGCCCAACTAACCTTGGCGCCACTGAGCAGTAAGAATACTTTCTATGAATCCGGCTTTGTAAAAACCAGTCAATGTTACAAGGGAAATGACAAACCCGCAAACGCATCTGCATGAGGTACAGTCTAAGTAATTCCACGCAAAGGCCTGTTGTGGCCCATAATGAAATCGTCTGCCCTATCAAAAGCAGATGCATATCAATTTCAGGGTCGACCGTATCGTCCTCAATGATAAGATTGTCGGCTGCCTTCTTGACTACAACCAAATCCAAAGGGGGAGACAAATCCACATGGGCTACCTTCCAATAGAAAATTATGGAATCATTGGCGATCTCCACACCGTCGCCCTCGTCGGGATGAACGGGTCTATCGACTGGCTCTGTTTCCCGAACTTTGACTCTCCCAGTGTGTTCGCCGCAATGCTGGATAACGAAAAGGGCGGCCGATTCCAGATTTCTCCCACAGTAGACGGAATAACATATAAGCAGCTTTACTGGCCCGAGACAAACGTGCTGGTCAC
>JBJKQZ010000307.1:0-2913 GCA_046704865.1 Terriglobia bacterium | reverse complement strand
CCCTTATATTCATTGAGGGAAAGAGTGGCCGAACGCTGGGCTGCCTGCACCGCAAGATCCTGCGTTTGAGCTTCCTGAGACAGGATGCGCAGGGCCGAAAGATTATCTTCAGTGTCCTGGAAGGCCGTGAGCACGGTTTGCCGGTATGCCGCCACGGTCTGGTTGTAGGCATCCCGGGCGGCTTCAGTAACAGCATGACGGCGGCCGCCCTCGAATACGGTTTCCAGCGCGCCTGCGCCCACTGACCAGAAACCTCCGGGCCCTTGCAACAAAGTTGTGAGACTGCCGCTTTCAAATCCGCCGGCGCCGGTCAATGACAACTGCGGAAAGTAAGCCGCCTTCGCCACTCCGATCTGCGCATTGGCGGCGGCCACGCGCCGCTCCGCGGCGGCAACGTCCGGCCGCTGTTCAAGAATCTGCGAGGGCAATCCCACCGGCACCACAGGCGGGGATGCCGTAAGCGGCGCAGTTGCAAGCGTAAACGAGGAAGGCGGCTTGCCGGTCAGTACAGCTATGGCGTGCTCGAATTGTGCTCGCGCCACCTGAACGTCAATTGCCTGCGACCGGGTAGCTTCAAGCTGAGATTTGGCTTCCTGAACATCAAGGTCTGAAGCAAGACCGCCTTTGTAGCGGTTCTCTGTAAGCTGCAATGACTTCTCATAATCAGCAGTGGTGGAATCGAGCAACTGCTTCTGGGCATCCGCACTGCGCAATTCAAAGTAATCAACGGCAAGTTCCGACTGAAGGCTGAGGTTGACCGTGGCAAGGTCCGCGGCGCTTGCCTGTGCGCTTTCTTTCGCCGACTCCACGGTTTTCCGTACCCGCCCCCACGCGTCCACCTCATAAGACAGGGCTCCCGGCACCATAAAGTCCGAATAAGTCTTGCCGGAGAAGGTGCTTCTCGGTGGGCGGTTGGCGGCCAGGTGCTCCCGTGTTGCAGAAGCCCCGGCGGTCACCATGGGAAACTCGCCCGCCCGATAGTAGCGGACAAGCGCCCGCGCCTGCGCGTATTGAGCCTGGGCCTGTTTCAGGTTCTGGTTTGATACCGCGATCTCAGCCTCTAGCTGATTCAGTTCCGGGTCGTGGAAAAGCTCCCACCATTTATCCGGCAATTTCCGGGCTGATGCCGTCGCCGCTCCGCCATTGTCTTTGAAAGCTCCAGGCACTGTCACTTTCGGCCGAACGTAATGCGGCCCGACGGTGCATCCGGCCATAGCCAACAGGGCAAGACTGAGCGCCATCACCGGGAGCCATAGGTGGTGATCCAGCCGCGATGCGTTCACGATTGCCCTCCAGCCGCCGCGGGTGTAACGGGCCGAACGGTCTCGCCTGAAACCAGAGAATCAGGAGGATTCACAATAACCTGGTCGTCAGGAGTTATACCGGAAACCACTTCAACAACTGTTCCGAAATCCCGGCCAAGCTGGATGCCTTTCAGGACAACCTTCCGGTCAGAATTGACCGTTGCCACCTGCAGGCCTGCCGACCGGAAAATCAATGTTGTTACGGGCAAAAGGCAAACGCTCTTATTTGCCGGGATTTTGAAATGGGCTTCAGCATAGGCGCCCGGCAACAACTGGCCGCTGGCGTTGTTGACGTCCACCTCCACCAGCAGCGTGCGCGATGCCGGATCAATAGCGTCGGCCGTGTGAACCAGAGTCCCCTGGAATCGGCGATTCGCAAACTCGGGAAGAGTGAGATCGACCGCAAGGCCGCGATGAACAAGGTTTGAATCCACTTGCGGCACATTGACATAAACCCTCAGCACGCCGATGGCGGCGATATCAAAAAGTTCTTTGCCAGGGCCGGCACTGGAGCCCGCATCGATAAGCTGCCCGATATCCGTGTTGCGGGCCGTTATGACTCCGCTGAACGGAGCATAGATCTTTTGAAAAGATTGCAGCGCTTCCAGCTCCCTTACGTGCGCCTGGTCCGCCTGCACGGTGGCCTTGTTCGCCTCATACCCTCCAACAGCCGTATCTGTCGCCTGCTGTGAAACGGAGTCGCTTTTCAACAAACCCGAGTAACGTTTGGCCGTAATTTCTGAAAGCCGAAGGTTGGCCTGCGCCGTTGCCAGGTTTGCGCGCGCCTCATGCAGTTGCTGGTCAACTTCCGGAGTGGCGATCTCCGCCAGGAGTTCACCTTTCTTTACGTGCGTGCCGATATCTGCGTACCATTTTTTCAAATATCCACTGGTACGCGCATAGATGGGCGCGCTGGTATACGCCTGGATGCTGGCCGGAAGGACAATTTCCTGCGGGTGATCCTCCAGCCGGGGTCGCGTGATTGAAACTGCCGGAACCGCAAGCTCGTCGGTCTGGTCGCGAACCATGTTTTCAGTTTCAGCGCGTGTCCGCAGACCGCGGATCACCACAACAGCCAGAATCAAGACCGCCACAATTGCTGCCACAACTCCACTAATGCGCGTTGGGCGGATCTGATTGCCGTTTGCAGCCTGGCCTGACCCGCGCCTGTTTTGCGCCTCGTCCTGTTCGTCAACCCTCATGTTCTTTCTCCTGAAACGCTTTCCCGTTCATTCCGACGGCGACGTTTCCCTCCGCTCGCGAATCCCATGAACGATGCTGAAAATTGTTGGAACAAAAAGCAAAGTGGAAACGGTTGCCAGCAACAAACCGCCGATCACCGCGCGCCCGAGGGGTGCATTCTGTTCCCCGCCCTCACCCAGCCCCAGCGCCATGGGAACCTTGCCGATGATCATCGCCAGCGCCGTCATCAGCACGGGCCGGAAGCGCGTGAACCCGGACTGGAGCGCTGCCTCGGTTGCACTGCGGCCTTCGGCCATTTGCTCCCTCGCAAAGCTCACCACAAGGATGCTGTTGGCCGTTGCAACTCCCATGCACATGATGGCCCCAATCAACGCCGGCACGCTCAGAGTGGTGTCGGTAACAAACA
>JBJKQZ010000306.1:0-5692 GCA_046704865.1 Terriglobia bacterium | reverse complement strand
CACGCAGCCGGCTTTGCGCTCTTCTTCTATAACTACTCCACCTGGCTCGGCCGGGCCGGTCTTTACCTGGAGGATCTTTTTGTGAGGCCGGCGTTTCGTCGCAAAGGGATCGGTAAGGCGCTGCTGACTTACCTGGCGAAGAAAGCAGTGGAAGAAGGCTGCGGGCGTTTTGAATGGCAGGTTCTTGATTGGAACACCCCGGCCGTTGAGTTCTACAAGACGCTCGGAGCGCGCGTGATGGACGAGTGGTCCACGATGCGAGTTTCAGGCGAGCCCTTGAAATTACTCGCGTCGTTGAGCAAAGTGTAATGCATCGGCGGATACCGGCACGGCCGCTTCTGATAAATGTCAATTAACAAAACTCTTTCCCTTGCGAGCCGTTTCTGTCAAACTTGGCCGTTACTTGAAATATATCGATCATATCTGTTGATCTTCGCAAGGAGGCTTGTGGGCTTATGGCAAGAGATTCTATGACGCGTCGTGATTTTATGCGCGTGGGAGCGGGGGCTGCGGCAGTTGGTTCCGCGGCCAAAGTAACTTTGCTGGACTCGGCACGGGCAATGGCATCGCCCAGACCCGTACCGCCTTCAGACAGGCTTCGGTTTGCTTCAATCGGCACTGGAGTGCGCGGTTGCGAAGATTTGTCAACAGCGCTTCGCGCTCCTGGGGTCGAAATGGTCGCGGTTTCTGACCTCTATGACGGACGGTTGATTGCCGCCCAGGAACACGCGGGCAAGAAGCTGGACACCACCAAAGACTATCGCCGAATTCTTGACCGCAAAGACATCGATTTTGTCATTGTGGCCACCATGGACCACTGGCATGCCAAGATTGTGGAAGATGCCTGCGCGGCGGGCAAGGACGTGTATTGCGAAAAGCCGATGACCCACAAGGTTCCTGAAGGCTTCAGGATCATCGACGCGGCGCAAAAGTACAACCGCATGATTCAGGTGGGCAGCCAGCGGCGGAGCAATGTTGTTTTCCACAAGGCGCGGGTAATTGTGCAGAGCGGTGCCCTGGGGCAGATAACGGCGGTGGAAGGTTGGATCGACCGCAATGATCCAAGCGGCGCCTGGGTCTATCCGATTCCGCCTGATGCCAACGAGCAGACCATCGACTGGGAACGCTTCCTGGGTGACGCGCCCAAGATCCCTTTCAACGCCAAGCGTTTCTTCCGCTGGAGGGGCTACTCGGATTACGGAGAAGGCTTGCCGGGCGATTTGTATGTTCACATTCTCACGGGAATTTACACTGTGATGGGTTTCGAGGCACCTCCAGAGAAAGCAGTGGCGGGCGGCGGGCTTTACCACTATAAGGATGGCCGCGACGAGCCGGATCTGATCTGGACGCTTTACACATTCCCGGGTGTGACGGTTTCCATCCGATGCAACCTGAATAATGATTCACAAGGCGGCGGCACGCGGGTTTACGGGACCAAGGGCACGCTCGTGTTTGACAGCGAGGAGTCTGTGACCTTCATTCCTGAGGACACTCGTCCGCAGCCGGAACGCTACTCGGTTGATGGCTGGCCCAGGAAGCTGCGTGAAGAATACTGGGCAAAATGGAAGCAGGAACATCCCGCGCCTCCGCTGAGCTCGCTAACGGCCGTTGAGCAATCTCAGGCCTTCCGGGTGCCGGACCATTATGACGAGGACCTTGTGCACATGGAGAACTTCCTCAACGCGGTCAGAACGCGGACCCCTTGCGATGAGGGTCCGGTGTTCGGCAACTGGACTGCGATTGCATGCCACATGGCAAATCATTCCTATTTCAATAAGGCAGAGGCTGTCTGGGACGAACAGGCCAAAACTATCCGGACGTAAGCTCAAGCGGCTGGAGACTGGCTGTCAATGGAGTATGTTCCTGACGTGAGGCTGGCCCATGAGCTGAGGATCAGTTGTCAAATGGGGAGGTAGCAAGATGGGTAAACAGAGCATAACGCGGCGCGACTTTATGCGCCGAACATCCACGGTGGCGGGCGCAGCGCTGATCGGCAAGTCCGTCATGCTCGACGCGGACTCAATAACGGCGTCGCCAACGCCTGTGCCGCCCAGTGACACAGTGCGCTTCGGCATGGTCGGAATCGGCATGCAGGGCTCAGGCCTGCTTGGAATCTCTATCAAGCTTCCAGGCGTCGAATGTGTGGCCGCCTGTGACCTCTATGATGGCCGGCATACGTTGGCTAATTCCATCATACAAAGTGAAACAGGCAAGACTGTTCCCACGACTCGGCGTTACCAGGAGTTGCTGGAGAACAAGGAGATCGACTGTATCGTTGCGGCTGTGCCTGACCATTGGCACGAGCGCATTATCGTGGACGCCTGCAATGCCGGCAAGGATATCTACTGCGAAAAGCCCATGACGCATGAAGTCAAACAGGGTTTTTCCATCATTGACGCTGCAAAGAAAAACAATCGCATCGTGCAGATCGGCAGTCAGCGGCGCAGTTCCATTATCTATGCCAAGGCCAAGGAACTGATCGACTCCGGGGCCATCGGCGACGTCCGGCTGATTGAAGACACGAGCGGCAGGAACACACCCTGCGGTGCGTGGGTGTATCCCCCGCCGCCAGGACTTTCTACCGAGAACCTTGATTGGGAAACCTGGCAGGGATCAGCCCCCAAGCATCCTTTTTCTCCCATCAGATTTGCGCGATGGAGGGCTTTCCGGGATTACGGTGAAGGGCTTCCGGGCGATCTCTATGTTCACCTCCTCACCGGAATTCACTATGTGATGGGCGTGACGGCTCCTCCCTCACGCGCCTACTCCGTGGGAGGACTTTTTCAGTGGGGTGCGGACGGGCGCGACTATCCGGACCAGATGTCCACGGTTTATGAGTACCCGAACTTCCGCTGTATGATTCGCGTGACGGCGGATAACGAACAGGATGAGGTAGTCCGAATTATGGGTACGCGCGGAACCATTGAAATCGCCGGCCGCGGACTCAGCGTGTCGCCGCAGGATGGCAAAGATCATTCACCCTGCTACTACGATTCGAGCTATCCTCCCAAAATGCGTGCCGAATATGAGAAGCATTGGGAAGCCGAACACAATACGGCGCCGGGGACTGCCCAGCCGATCGAGGCCACCAGCTTTTTCGCGCCCCCCGGATACGACGAAGACCGGCAGCACCTGTGGAATTTCTTCCAGTCGGTCCGGACTCGACGGCCTTCAGTGGAAGATCCCGTTTTTGGCAATAACACAGCCATTGGGTGCCACCTGGCCAACTATTCCTATTTCAACAAGAGCGCGGCCGTTTGGGACGAATCAGCCAGGGCCATTAAATCGTAGCGCGCGTAGAATCGATGCGGACGCAAACCGGCCCTGCGCCTGTGGACGTAATTTTAACTGCGTGGCTGTTGACTCTCTTATGGCGGTCGGTATCGGCCGGTTCGGCAGTGTGAGTCCGGTCCAACCGCTCTTTCCAGGACCGGGCCTGGATCTTTTTGTTGCGGTACGCGTGGTCGCCGCTGGCTCCAAGGGTTGGAAACATGCCTCAGGAATTCACAGCCGAACAACTCCTGGAGGGCATCGCGCAGCGCGATGAGTCGATGCTGGCCCAGCTCTACGACCTTTTGTCCCCGAACCTTTACGCACTGATCTCTGAAATTGTTACTGACCGTGATGCGGCCCAGGACATCCTCAAGGAAGTCTACCTTCGTCTTTGGAAGGATGCGAAACGCATACAGGCTGTGGGCGGAAGCGTTGTCGTATGGATGACGCTCGAGGCCCGGTCAAGGGCTGTTGACTGGCAACGCAGCCACAATGGACTTCGGACTACGGCCCACTCCCGGCTTCAAGCGCTTTTGAAGATCCACGCCTGGGTGCCGCGGCCCGCGGATATCGCTCAGATTGAAAAGCGGCGTCACCTGCTGGAGAAACTGGTCCATCGCCTGCCCAAGCCGCAAAGCGACTTGCTGGAACTGGCTGTTGTTAAGGGTTTCTCAGAAACGGAAATCGCCCGGCAAGTTGAGCAGCCACCTGGACGGATCGAACACGAGTTGCGCGCCGGTCTGCGCTTTTTGCGACACCGCCTGCGCGCTGTGATGGGAACATGGAGTGCAGATATCTAGATGATGTTTATGAACTGTTCCTGCTTGGCCTGCTGAAGCAGAAGGAAGCGGCAGAGGTGAAGGAACACATCGAGCGCGCCTGTCCGTATTGCGTGGATCATCTTCGCGAGGCCGCCCAGTCCGTCTATTTTCTGCTTACGGGTGCGAAAGGCCGCAAACCTTCCCCGCAGGTCAAGTCTGATATTCTGCGCAAACTGCATCGGACATGAACGGGGCGTCGTGCGCACCAGCGAGCCTTGGGGAGATGCTGATAACTCCCATCGTGAGTGTTCGGCGCAGGCATCGCGGGCGCAAAAATTCCAGAACAACACAAAGGGTTTTGTGAAGGTGTTTGAGCGTCCGTGACTGGGCCAGGCAGATTTAATGACCGCTGCTGAATGAATCATGGCTGAATCAGGACACAAGGCGGGACTGCGGCGCGAGCTTGGATTTCTCCATGCCACTTCGCTTGCCATTACGGACATGGTGGGCATTGGCCCCTTCATTACCATTCCTCTCTTCCTGGCCACAATGGGCGGCCCGCAGGCGATGCTGGGATGGCTGGTGGGCGCCGGGCTTGCTTTCTGTGACGGCCTGGTTTGGGCGGAACTTGGCGCTGCCATGCCGCGGGCCGGCGGCAGTTACCACTATCTGCGCGAAGCTTTCGGGCCGGCCGGCGCAGGACGCTGGCTTTCATTTCTAGTGGTCTGGCAAATCATGTTTTCAGCGCCGTTGTCGGTTGCGAGCGGCAGTATCGGCTTCGCCAACTATTTCCACTATCTCGTTCCGAGCATGACACCGTGGGAAGTTCGTCTTTTCGCCTCGACGATTCCTTTATTCCTCATCATGCTGCTCTACCGGCGGGTGCGAGCGGTTGGTAACCTTTCAGTTGTAATGCTGGGCGGCGTACTGATCGGCTGTTTCTGGGTGATTCTCTCCGGCCTCCCTCATCTGAGCGCCTCACGCATATTTGACTTTCCGCCCAACGCTTTCCATCTGAATGTTCTGTTCTGGGCCGGGCTCGGGCATGCAACGCTTTACGCGCTCTACGATTATTTCGGTTACTACAACGTCTGCTACCTGGCGGAGGAGATTCGCGAGCCGGGGCGCGTCATTCCACTGGCCATACTGTTTTCCATCGCATTCGTCGCCATCATCTACATCCTGATGAACACGTCAATTCTCAGCGTGATTCCCTGGCGCGAGGCGCAGCAGAGCCACTTTATCGCTTCCGAGTATATCCAGAAGCTCCAGGGGCGTTTTGCCGGTGAACTGATGACCCTGCTGATGCTTTGGACTGCCTTTGCCTCTGCGTTCTCATTGCTGCTGGGCTATTCGCGAATACCCTATGCTGCCGCGGCGGACGGAAATTTCTTCAAGATCTTTGCCCGGCTGCACCCCAAGCACGATTTTCCTCATGTGTCGCTGGTTACGCTTGGGGTGATTGCCGCGGGCTTCAGCCTGCTGCGCTTGCCGGAGGTGATTGTCAGCCTGGTCGCCACGCGCGTGCTGTTGCAGTACCTGCCGCAGGCCGTCGGCTTTTTTGTCCTGCGATTCAAGCAGCCCAACATGGTGCGGCCATTCAAGATGTGGTTTTATCCGATTCCGGGCCTGATATCTTTGTGCGGATGGCTATACAT
>JBJKQZ010000305.1:0-6565 GCA_046704865.1 Terriglobia bacterium | reverse complement strand
TGCAAGCCGATAACTTTGCCGGCGCTGGAGGCTGTTTGCGCTCCCGTTTCAAACGTGGCGCGCGGCCCCACAAACAGGCAGACTTCAATGCGCTGATCGTGGCCGATGTGGGCCATCTCTGAAATTTCGGCCTTTGTGAGCAGCATGACACCGCTGCCCTGGCTGATGCGGTGGATGGGGACATTCAGATTTTTCGCGGCATCCAGCACTTCGCGAAAAACGCGCGGGCCTTCCACGCTGGGAATTTCAAAGCGATACTGCCCGCCGTCCTTGAACCTGAGTGACGTGGGCTTGAGCGCGTGATTGTCCTCAAACGGCAGCTTGAGCTTTGAAAGGAATTGTTGCGTCTTTTTCATGGCAGTCTCCTGTTGACGTCTCACATTCAGTCTATTGCGTGTACTTCATATAAACCGTGCGTGACTCAGTATAGAAATCGAGCGCCAATGGACCCTGCTCGCGCATGCCGAAGCTGGACTCCTTGGTGCCGCCGAACGGAAGTTGATATTCTACGCCCGCAGTGGGCAGATTGATGGTGATCAGGCCCGCCTCAATGCTGTTGATAAACTGGTGGACGCGCGTTAAGTCACGCGAGACGATGGAAGCGGAAAGCCCGAACTGCACGCCGTTCGCCAGCCGCATGGCATCCTCAAAGTCATTGGCCACCATCAGCGCGAGCACCGGCCCGAAGACCTCTTCCTGCGCAATGCGCATCTCCGGTTTGACCTCATCAAAAATTGTTGGCTCTACAAAGAAGCCCTTGTCGTAGATCCGGCCTGTCAGGCGGTTCCCGCCGCAAAGCAGCTTTGCCCCCTCGTTTTTCGCGATTTCAATGTACTTCAGGTCGGTTTCAAGCTGTTTTTCATCCACTGCCGGCCCAATCTGGATTCCAGCTTCAACACCATTACCCACTTTCAGCGCCTTGGTCTTTGCAACCAGTTTTTCAACCAGAGGCTTATAGATATCCTTTTCAATAATGGCGCGGCTGCAGGCGGTACACTTTTGCCCGGTGGAGAAGAACGCGCCGTTCACAAGAATGTCCGCGGCATAGTCGAGATCGGCATCTTTCAGGACGATGGTCGGGTTCTTGCCGCCCATTTCCAGTTGAATGCGCACTTTGCGGCCCGCAAGCTTTTCGTGGAGGCCATTGCCAACACCGCACGACCCGGTAAAGGAAATGGCCCGGATGGCAGGGTGTTCTACCAGAGCATTGCCGGCGCCGCTGCCGCTGCCGGTGACGTAGTTCACAACGCCCGCGGGGATTCCAACTTCTACCAGCGCCTCCACCAGCCGGTAAGGGCTGAGAGGGGCAAGCGATGCCGGCTTGATCACCACGGTATTGCCCGCCACCAGCGCGGGAGCCATTTTCCACGCCGGAATTGCACTGGGAAAATTCCAGGGTGTGATCAATCCGACCACCCCGAGTGGTTTGCGCATCATGTAGCAAAAAACATTGGGCCTCTCGGAGGGAATCTGATAGCTGAATGACCGCGCACCTTCGCCGCCAAAATACCGGAAGATATTGATGGCGCGCTTGACTTCGCCTTTGGCCTCGGGCAGGGTTTTGCCCTCCTCGCGCGTCATATCTTCCGCGAGTTGTGCCAGGCGCGACTCCAGAACCTCGGCTGCCTTGAACAGGTATTCACCCCGTGCCGGCGCCGGCAGGGCCGCCCATCCGGGCTGCGCCTTTTGGGCTGCGTCACAGGCAGCCTGAACTTCCTCAGCGCCGGAAGCTTGAAAATGGCCCAGCACCTCGTCGGTATTGGCCGGGTTGATGTTGGGGAACGTTTTGTTCGATCCGCATTCGACCCATTGACCGGCGATCAGGTTGCGATAGACTTGTGGCATAAAACCTCCCTCGATGAATGATGGCTGGATATACAAAAGCGGAAGATTCTAAAAGCGAAACGTTCCGCCTGGCCTGTCTAATCAGGCCTAGCAGCAATTGCCTTGCGGCGCCGTAAACCCTGAATCGCAATATTAATGGCGGCAGCGATCTGGCAGCAAGCGGCTGTCAAGGCTCGAAATGCGAGAATGCAGTCAGCGATGCCCGCATCCGCCCCCTCCGGGGACTTCGATGGGGGAGGCGGTGGCTTGTTCTTACTACCATTGGCCAGCCTAATATCGTACTATAAAGTTCGTTGGAGTAAAGGTCGAGATTCAGGGCGTGGTGATGAAGTGAAAATCGAAACAATCGTTACAGCTGTTATTTTTTTCAGCGTGGGTTTCCTGGCTGGATTCATTTATAAGTCTCAACGGCAGGCGGATGTCCCGGCTGTCGCAGCGGCCACTGCGTCTGCTGCTGGATCGAGTTCAAGTCAGCCAGGGACGATGAGTGGGTCTGGGGGCGCCAATGTTGACCCGGCGACCGGCCTGCCCAACGGACATCCGCCGTTGGAAGTGGCCCAGATCATCGAGAATTACCAGCAACGCGCCAATCAGAATCCGCAGGACGCCAAGATCCCGCTGCAGCTTGCCAATTACCTCTATGACAAGCATTACTTCACTCTTGCTATTGAATGGTACCAGCGTTCGCTGACCCTGGACCCGAGGGACATCAACGCGCGGACGGACCTTGGCACGTCCTTTTTCTATACCGGTCAGCCGCAGCAGGCCATCGCCGAATATAAGAAGGTCCTTGCGATGAATCCCAATCACCAACCGACAATGTTCAATATGATTGTTGTGAATCTTGAGGGAACTCATGACCTGCGCACGGCCAAGAAATATTGGGATGAATTGAATCGCCAGAACCCGAACTACCCGGGCTTGAAAGAGATTAAGGGCAAGCTGGATGCTGCCGCGAGCGGCACAAGTTCGACGATGTAACGCAGGAAATAAGAGCGCCCTGATTTGGCAGGGCGCCGGCGAGCTATTGTGGGACGTTTACTCGACGCGATTATGGATCTGGTCTTTTTGTTGGGCGTCGTGTGGACGATATCCAGGACGTTGCGGGGCCTGATGGGTGGCGGCCGCAAGGGCGTGAACACTCGGCCGGAAGGCGGGCAGAAACAGGCTCCAAGTTCCACGCGCGGACGGATGGTGCGCGATCCTGTTTGCGGTATGTTTGTTTCAACCGAGGTTTCACATCGCTTGGCGCAGGGACGAGACGTTCTGCACTTTTGCTCGCAAGAGTGCCTGGAAGCTTATGAAAAGAAAACTGCCAAGGTTTGAGGAACGGAAGGGCTGTAGGGGAATTGGCAGCTTGCCGCCAGGGCGCGTAAAATAATGTGGAACCAACCTGCGGAGGACGACGGCTGCACATTTGAAATAACATGAACATGCTGCAGAACGAATCTCCACCCGTTGCGATGTCGGTTGCGGAATTTGATCCCTCCGGCCAGTCGGGAACGATTGCTGACCTGAAGACCTTTTCCGCGCACAACTGCTACGGTGTTGCCGCAGTCACGGTGCTGACGATTGCGCAACCCGGCGGCAAGCCGCGGCTCCATCCCACTACCTCACCGTGGTTGAAAGACTCAATCCTCTCGCTTATGCGGGAGAAGCCGGTTCGTGCAATCAAAATTGGGATGATTTGCGGCCGCGCCGGTGCGGAAGCGATTTGCGAAGCGCTTGACGCCAATCCCTCTGTTCGCGTCGTATTGGATCCGGACTTGCGCGCAATGGAAGATGCTGCGGGCAAAGAAACTTCGGGCGCAGAAACCCTGAAAGCACTGTTGCGGCGAGCCACAGTTGTGACTCCCAACACGGCGGAAGCTGCAGCGCTAACAGGGCTCCAGGTGCAAACGGCAGTGGAAATGAAGGCGGCTGCCACAAAGCTGGTTGAAATGGGAGCGCGCGCAGCTGTCGTGACAGGCGGTATGTTCGAGAAACCCTTTGACATCTATTTCGACCCTGAACTGAGTGAAACGCTTGCGGGCGAGCGCTTCAAGGTGGAGGCCCCGTACGGACCGGGTTCGACATTCTCTTCCGCAATTGCCGCCAACCTTGCTTTGGGACGGCAACCTCATGACGCTGTGGTAATGGCCAAGGCGTTTGTCACGGAGGCGCTCCGCAAAGGCTTCACAACTCCTGCCGGAACGATCCTGTTGAACCATTTTTATCGAATGCATCAGGCCCCGCGCGTGGGTGATGCCGAACCGGAACTCTCTGAGCGCGCAACTTAGCCGGTTCCTTGAGTATCAGCCCCCACTGCCGATCAAAATACCCGCGGCCCCAGGTTCGTCAGGTTTACCGTTTTTCGCGGCATCTCATTAAACAATTGAGTCTGAGCACGAGTCTGGTATAATCCTGCCCGCTTATGCCAATTCCTGAAAAGCGATGGCAGCACATCATTCCGGTTGCTTTTATCATGTACACGATCGCGTTCGTCGACCGGACGAATATTTCTCTTGCCCTGCCGTCGATCAGCCATGACCTCCACATGAATCCTGCGCAAGCCGGCAGCGCGGCTGGAGTTTTTTTCTGGGGCTACCTGCTGCTCCAGATTCCGGGCGGCTATCTTGCCGAGCATTGGAGTGCCAAGCGTTTTATCAGCATTCTGCTGGTGTGCTGGGGATTGGCTGCTGTTATGTGCGGACTGGTGCGCGATTGGGAGCAGTTCTGGTTGATGCGGCTGGTCCTTGGCGTGGCTGAGGGCGGCGTCTGGCCGGCAACCCTGGTGCTGCTGGCTCACTGGTTCCCGCGTTCAGAGCGTGCCCGCGCGAACGCGTACTGGATGCTCTGCCTGCCAACGGCTGTAGTGATTTCTTCACCCATATCAGGATGGATCCTTGGCCGATGGGGCTGGCGGGCCATGCTGATATCTGAGGGAGCAATACCCTTTGTATGGCTGCTGATTTGGATAATGTTTATCGAAGACCATCCACGGCAGGCCAAATGGATTTCAAGCGAGGAACAACACTTCCTGGAGCAAACGCTGGAGCGCGAATCAGGCGAACTCGATCCCGCAGCCCCGGAACCCTTTATCAAAATCCTGTTGCGCCCTCAAGTATTGTTGATGGTCCTGATTTATTTCCTCCTGAACAGCGGCAACTACGGGTATCTGTTCTGGCTGCCGAGTGCGCTCCACAGTGAAAAGCGTCTGAGCGACCTGATGGTCGGTCTCCTCTTTGCAGTTCCTTTTATCGTTACCGGCATTGGAATGGTCTGGATCTCCAAGCATTCTGACAAAATGGCGGAGAGAAAAGGTCATGTTGCCGGCGGATTGGCCTGGGGAGGACTGTTTCTGCTGGCAAGCGTTTTCCTGGGCCCGCACTCGTTCGTACTGTCATTCATCGCGATTGTAGTTGTGGGCGCGGGATCTTATGGTGCCCTGGGGCCGTTCTGGGCGATCCCTTCGGAAACTCTGCCGCGCTCTGTGAGCGGCTCCGCCATGGGACTGATCAACGCATTGGGAAACCTGGGAGGATTTTTCGGTCCGCTGGTTGTGGGCTATCTCAACAAGCGGACTGGAAACTTTGTTTATGGGTTTGCAACTCTCGGCGTTGGCTTCATCGTAGCGGCGCTGCTCACTTCGTTTGTTCGAACCTCGCGCAGAAAATCGCATACGGTTGACATCTGAAAGAGTCCCGTAGAACACAGGCGGAACAATCCCTTTATTGGAATCGAACGGGCAAAAAGCCTTGAAGCGGAGAATGACCAGTGGATGAGCAGGGAAAGATAGTCGATTTTAACGTGGATGAAATCTGCCGAAGATTTTCGGCGATCTATACGGGTGCCATTTCCGATGTGCTGGATGAAATGGGCTACCGTCAGCAGGTGCTGCCTTCTGCCATCCAGGCGCTTACCATGGACCTGCGCGTGGCAGGGGTTGCCATGCCCGTTGAAGGTGAACCTACGGACAGCGTGGACCCTGAAGAGGTCTATGTGCCGATTCTCCAGATGCTGGGCGACCTCCAAAACGGCGACGTCATCGTTTCGCAGCCGCACGACAATCTCAGCGCCCACATCGGAGAGCTATCCTGCGAGACGGCGAAATTCCGCGGAGCCCGAGGCGCGGTGATTGATGGCGGCGCGCGCGACATCGATTACATCCTGAAGCTGGGATTCCCCGTGTTCTGCCGCTATCGCACGCCGTCAGATGTGATGGGCCGCTGGAAGCTGGTCTCATATGGTAAAGAAATCAAGATCGGGCAGATTGCCGTCCGCCGCGGGGATTTTATAGTCGGGGATAAGGACGGCGTCATCGTGATTCCTCGTGAAATTACAATGGCAGTGCTTGAAAAGGCGGAAGAAGTGGTCCATACGGAAAACCTCGTCCGCAAGGCGATCCTGCAAGGGGTGCACCCGGTTGACGCCTACCGGCAATACGGGCGGTTCTAGGACCATTCATAAGAGTTGTTGGCCGGAACTCGCTCCGGCATGGATATTTTCTTAAAACCACTTCAGGCACGTGTTTGACTTGCGGAACTGCAGGGTGTACCAAAGTTGGCTGGTTTGGAGTTTTGACGGAGCGTGTATAAGGCGGGGAAGATAGCCGGCAGGCGCCGGTGAACATGCGCGGAAGGCATGATGGTTCCTGCGCCGATAACAAAACTGTTTTTCTTATAACTCTCAATCGTATTTCAAGAGGAGGTCACAATGTCAGACCGGAGGACCTTTATGC
>JBJKQZ010000304.1:0-3528 GCA_046704865.1 Terriglobia bacterium | reverse complement strand
GCGGCTGGAATGTTCCAAAGAAGTTCATTTTGCAGGACCAGTCAGGTTTTCAGAAACACAAACCCTTGCGCTTTCTCGTGTCCATAATTTATCGCATTTCCTGTCTTGCCTTCAAGGCTACAGCTTTGGTATTCAAGCGTCAAGGCATTTGAATTCCCCTTTTGCACGGCCTTGTGCCGTTGTTGGACCGGCGGAGGCCCAAGGAAATCTCGTTTCATGAAGGACATTCGATTTGATCACTGGGCAGAAGTCCTGGACCAAAGCCACCTGCCCATTCCCACCAAACGCTCCTGGCAGATCGTCTTGAAATGGTATCTGGGCTTCTGCCGCCGTGGCCGGGCCGGAGTCAATATCCAGTCGGCTCGGGATTTTATCGAATGGGCGCAACGGACCAGGCAGGCTCAACCGTGGCAGGTCGAAGGTTGGAAGAATGCGATCCGCTGGTTTTTCAAGGAAGCCGCCGGACGGGCCGCACCACCCGGTGCGTGCGCGGCTGGCACTGCGCTGAAGACGGCATCGGCGGCTCCGCAGTTGCACGGCGCCAAGCCGGCTCCCGCCGCTCATGCTGAAAAGCCCGGGGCGGCTGCAAGTCGTGGCACCCATTCGGGATGGAAGGAGGCTTTCCTGACGGTGATTCGCCGCCGGCATTATTCGTATCGGACCGAACAGAGTTACCTGGTGTGGATCGAGCGTTTTGCGCGCCAGGCAGGAAGCGGCAAGCTTGAAACCCTGGGCGAGGCGGAGATCAAGGCATTTCTGGATGCGCTGGCGCTGGACGAGCGTTTGAGCGCCAGCAGCCAGCGTCAGGCGTTGAACGCTCTGGTGTTTCTTTACCGGGAGGTCTTCGGCAAGGAGTTGGGGGATTTCTCGGATTACCGGCGTGCCAGGGTGCGTCCGCGGGCGCCGGTGTGGCTGACACACGAGGAGGTGTCCCGTCTTCTGTCGTGTCTGGAGGGGACGTGGAAGCTGATGGCCCAGATCATGTTCGGCGGCGGGTTGCGCCTGATGGAACTGCTTCGGCTCCGGGTCAAGGACGTGGATCTGGCTCAGGAGATCATCACGGTTCGCGGTGGAAAGGGGGACAAGGATCGGTTCACGGTGCTGGCCCACGCCACGGTGGAACCGTTGCGGCGGCACCTGCAAACCATTCGTGCCTGGCATGAGGCGGACCGCGCGGCGGGCCTGGCCGGGGTGTGGCTGCCCGGCCGGCTGGAACGCAAATATCCCAGGGCTGGAGAGCAATGGCAGTGGTTCTGGGTCTGGCCCGACGACCATGGGAGCATTGATCCGCGCAGCGGATTGGAAAGACGGCATCATCTGTCGGACCGGACCTTTGAGTCGGTGATCAAAGCCGCCGCCGCGAAGGCCGATTTAAGCAAGCGAGTGACGCCGCATGTCTTGCGGCACAGTTTTGCCACGCAGATGCTTGAAAAGGGATACGACATTCGCACTGTGCAGGAACTCCTGGGTCACAAGAGCGTGGAAACCACCCAGATCTACACACACGTGATGAACAAACCGGGCATCGGCGTGAAAAGTCCACTGGATGGACTGTAAATCGAGGGTGGCTGTTGAGTTGACAGAGAATCTTCGATAGCGTGCACACAACTGCGCATGTGGAATCGCGAACTGAAGTTTGAGCCCAGCGAAATTCTCGGCCTGCTGGTGCTGGTCCAACACGGAACCTTCTGGTCCTTGCTCAACGATCAACCGGTGGCTTGGGTAACTTCACCTTACAGCTCAATTCCCCACGAGATTTTGATCTACGAGAGTTTCCGCCTCATGCACACCCTGGTGAGCGACACTCAGCCCGGCGTGTGGCACAATGCGGTCGAGGAAGCTCTGCTTTACGGGTTGTGCAAGACACTGCTGAGCGCGGGCAAGGAGGGGCATTTTTCCGCTGAGATCCGCCAGACGGTCAACGCCTTTCGCCGGCGGGCAGGATTGTCTTCACTGCGCAATCTCAAGGACCTGGATGAAGATGATTGGGAGATTGATGTGTTGGACGTCCTGCTGTTCACCGACCGGGATTGGCAGATGGCCGATGCGTCAATGATCCTCCACCCGGAATTGCGCGAGCACATCGGCATCGCCGAGAAATATTTTGACGTTCGTTACCGAAAAGTCACGGTGAAGGATCTTGAGAAGGCCCGGTTGATTTTTCAGGAAATTCTCAATCGGGCCCGGCACGGATTGCCCTCAGCGGGCCTGCCGCTCATAGAAGCACTGCATCAACTCTGATCGCGGTTGAGAGGCGAACTCGGCATTTGCCCCCGAGCGCTGGCTTGACGCCTTTTTTCACTGTCGTTGATTTTGTGCAACCCCTCACCTTCCAAGAAAAATAAATGCCGTTGACCGCCTTGCGCCACGGCTATGCCGCCGACAGCCTGGAGCGCGGTGTCAATCCCCGGGCGATTCAGGCCGCGATGGGTCACGAGTCTCCGGAGACCACGATGGGCTATCTGCATTCGGAAAGCCTGAGTGTGCCAAGCCCGCTGGATGTCATGCCGACGGGGACCCTTGCGCCGTGGGATGGGCTTGCCTGGCAGGTTCCTCCTCAGCCATTGCAGGTGAACAGGCCAGCCGCCAACCGGAGTCGTAGTGGAAAACCCGAGACTACTTGCTAAGAGCCAGAATGCTCCACATCAAGCCTCTCCATTCTCATCTTGCACGCATTGGCATTTACGCAAGTCATTACCTGCGCGGCAGTTTCTGCAGACCAGCCTTGGATTGGAATCCTTCTATTCTCACTTTTATTCTCACTTGCTTCACATCACTTAACACGAGAACTCAAAACACCTTGATTTTATTGGATATTATTGAGGTTGGAGCGGGTGAAGGGAATCGAACCCTCGTTTCGCAGGTGATCGCATTCACACGAGGCGCTGGCAAAATAGAACGTCTTCTGTCAGGATCGACAAATGAAATCTCTCACCGAATATCTTTGGTTCGCAGTTCCGAGCCGGCGGGGGTTTGAAAACATCACCGCCACAGTTGAAAAACTCGTCACTAAAAGTGGGGTTAGCGAGGGACTGTGCTTGGTGAACGCGATGCATATCAGTGCGTCGGTGTTCATAAATGACGCGGAAGACGGGCTCCTGCACGATTACGAAGTCTGGTTGGAGCGACTGGCACCTCATGCCCCGATATCTCAGTACCAGCACAATCGAACCGGAGAGGACAATGCAGACGCGCATTTAAAACGGCAGGTCATGGGCCGGGAAGTAGTTGTTGCGATCAGCAAAGGTCGCCTCGATTTCGGCCCATGGGAACAGATCTTCTACGGTGAATTCGACGGAAAGCGACGCAAACGCGTTTTGGTCAAGATCATCGGAGAGTGAACGGGAGCACACCCTCATCCAAGATAGCCTGCATCCTGGCCAACACAGTGGTGGATGGCTCGGAGAGCCCCTTCTCCCACCGGAAAACGGTTGCCGGGCAAACGTGCAGGGCAGACGCCCAAGCCTCTTGGGTCAATCCCAATCGCCTGCGGGCGTATACGAGGCGTGCGGTTATCGATTCCGGCTC
>JBJKQZ010000303.1:0-2555 GCA_046704865.1 Terriglobia bacterium | reverse complement strand
GTGTAATTCCATGCCGACTTCCAGGGACCTTTACAACCGCTGGCATGCTGAAATCAGACGGCACCCGTTTGCGCGTGCGGGGGAACGGATTGGAGCGGCCGTTTCCGGCGGGCCTGATTCGGTGCTGATGCTGGACTTCCTGGCGCGCATGGTGGGTGAAGCAGGATTGCAAGTGGCGGTTGTGCACTTCAACCATCATTTGCGCGCCGCGGAAAGCGACGAAGACGAGAGATTTGTCCGGGGGCTTGCCCGGCATTATGGCATTCCCTTTTTTCGCGGTGAAGCCCGCGTGGCGGAAGAAGCCCGCAAGCGCCGCCGCAACCTGGAGGCCACGGCGCGCGACTTCCGTTACCGCTATTTCCTGGGGCTCATCCGCCAGGGGAAACTTGACAAGATTACAACCGCGCACACGCTGGACGATCAGGCTGAAACCGTCCTGCTGCACATTCTGCGCGGCACGGGGACGCGCGGCCTGGGCGGAATCCATGCCAGCCTTCAGAACAAAATCATCCGCCCGTTCCTGGGCGTGACCCGCGCCGAAATCGAGGAAGAAATCCGCAAGCGGGGGCTGAAGTTCCGGGTGGATTCCACGAATCTTGACACGCGGTTCCGGCGCAACAAGGTGCGGCTGGAACTGCTGCCGATGCTTGAAAAGGAGTACAACCCGGAGCTCAAACGGCTGCTTAGCGAACTAGCCTCGCGGGCGCAGGAGGATGAAGGCTTCCTGGACATGCAGGCCAGAGAGCGAGCCGGGGCCTGGCGATTGCGGGAAGACGGCGCCGAAAAGATCTCCCGAAGCGCCCTGCGGAACATGCCTGCGGCGCTGGGGCGGAGGGTGCTGCGGCAGATGATTTCTGAAGTGGGAGGCGGCCTTGCCGGTGTTACTCATCGCCATATTGAAGCCATTTATCATTTTGCGCTGGAATCACAAAGCGGAAAAAGTCTTCAACTGCCGCGAAATCTGACAGTTAGGACGGAATTCGACTGGCTGGTGATTTCGCCGAAGGCGGGTAACAAAAAACCGCTGGAATTCGTCCATAACGTTATGGTTCCGTGTGAGATATCCGTGCCGGAAATCGGCCGGACAATAACCTTTAAAATTGTTGGCTCGAATGAGGGTGATCGGGGCTATAATGACTCCGAGTGGCCGGATTTGGACCCGCAAAAATTGCCCGCGCATCTGGTCCTGCGAAACTGGCGCCAAGGAGACCGTTACTGCCCATCGGGATTTCAAAAATCTGTCAAAGTAAAGGAGCTCTTTCGCCGGCACCGGATTTCCGCTGTTGAGAGGAAACTCTGGCCGGTTCTGGACAGCGACCAAGGGATTGTGTGCGCCCGAGGCCTGCCGGCAGCGTCGTGGTCAGCCCTGGTGAAAAAGAGCGGCCCCAGACTGCTGATTCGCGAAGCTCGAACGGCTTAATTCATGGATTTACACGGAAATCGTATTATGATGGTGTTGATTGATACCGCTCACAGGGGCAGATGGGCGGAATCCGGGGAGTCACTTGGTGCAACTAACTTGAATAGGGACAGACGGCTACAGCTCATCCCGGGAGTCATGCGGGAGGTAATATCGTGAATTCGGCGGTCAAGAACATAATCTTCTGGGTGGTGATGGTTGTGACGGCACTGCTCATCTGGGCGGTGGTGCGCTCCAGCACCGGCGAACATATCAGCAATTATACGTTTACGGAGTTCGTCAACCAGGTGGACGGCGGAAACGTACAGGAAGTGACCATCTCCGGCACTGACGTGACGGGCGTCCTGAAGAAAGACAACTCCAAGTTCAAGACCACCATTCCCTCCAACTATCCCGATCTCTATAAAGACCTGCTCGGCAAGAACGTCACGGTTACGGTGAAGAGCGATTCCGGCAGTTCCTGGATGACCTGGCTGGCAAACGGGCTCCCGCTGATCCTGTTGATAGGACTCTGGATCTTCTTTATGCGGCAGATGCAGAGCGGCGGCAATAAAGCCCTGTCCTTTGGTAAAAGCCGGGCAAGATTGCTGTCAACCCAGCACAAGAAAATCACCTTTAAAGACGTTGCCGGCGTGCAGGAGGCCAAGGAGGAACTCCAGGAGATTATTGATTTCCTGCGCGAACCGCAGAAGTTCCAGAAGCTGGGCGGGCGCATCCCCAAGGGCGTTCTGCTGGTAGGACCTCCGGGAACCGGCAAGACCCTGCTGGCGCGGGCCATCGCTGGAGAAGCGAATGTGCCCTTTTTCTCCATTTCCGGCTCGGATTTTGTGGAAATGTTTGTGGGCGTGGGCGCCTCGCGCGTCCGTGACCTTTTTGAACAGGGCAAGAAAAATGCCCCCTGCATCATTTTCATTGATGAAATTGACGCCGTTGGACGGCATCGCGGCGCAGGGCTCGGCGGCGGCCACGACGAGCGCGAACAGACCCTGAACCAGTTGCTGGTTGAGATGGACGGGTTTGAATCAAACGAAGGCGTGATCCTGATCGCGGCTACCAACCGGCCTGACGTTCTGGACCCGGCGCTTCTCCGCCCCGGCCGTTTTGACCGCCGCGTCGTCGTCGGCCTGCCCGATGT
>JBJKQZ010000302.1:0-4142 GCA_046704865.1 Terriglobia bacterium | reverse complement strand
GCCCGGATACGCCGTGGCCGCCAGCCCCGCAAATGCGCTGCCGAAAAAGGTTCGTCGCCTCATACCGCCTCCTTGTGGTGCAGAAGGTTTTTGAAAATCCTAAAAAGCCGTTGGGCCGATGGGTCACTCTTCCCGGTATGAAATGCTGGAACCTGCGCCGCGCGCAATTTAAAAATGCTGGGCTTTTCCGATAGAAAGTTTCGCTGCTGTGGAGTATACCGCAAAGGCCGCCCGGACCCAATGGGTTGCGCGGGGAAATGGGTAAGACTGGTGGCGCAAAACCGCGGCGGTGACGGCGGGACCGCGCGGAGCGGCATGCACATCCCGGCCTTCGTTGACGACGCTTGGTGCGTGCGGCCTTGATGTGCTGAGCCTCGACATATAGGCTAGAAACGAGCCGTGAAACCGCCTGAATGGGACGCATGGGATTTTCAGCCCGCCAAAATCGCCAACCTTCAAGTATATGATAATAAGTAGCTTATAAAATTTTGGCCCTCCGAAATTCTTACCTTTTCGCAAAGTGTGTTGCTTTCCCGCACAACGGGTAAAATTTGCATGTTGGCACTTTTACGCAGGATTGCAGGAATTCCGATGCGCTCCGTCTGCACCGCGGCAAGTCGCAGTCAGAAGCCCAGACATCGTCCTGTTCTCGCGTGCCGCCAAAGCGAATCCTCAAGGCTCCGGCGATCATCTGAAGTGTGTTACGATCATGGGTATCGTCAAATATCAAGAACTGGAATAGCTCATGGGCGGAGGACCATCAATGGAGAACAAGAAAGGCTACAAGGTATTCAGGTTTGAAAGTGACGTGGCCTGGACGAAAGAGAAGGAGTGCACCGTTTGCGCATCGGGCAAACCGGAGATTCAGCTTTCCAGCCCTCCCGAATTCAAAGGCCGCGCCGGCGTCTGGACGCCTGAAGACATGTTCGTGGCATCAGTGAATGTTTGCACCCTGATGACCTTTCTTGCTTATGCCAAGCACAAGAACCTCAGCCTTTCCGGGTATGAGAGTTCAGTCGAAGGTGTGCTGGAGTACTCCAACGGAAAGTACCGCTTTACGGAGATCACGATCCATCCGCATGTCACCGTCAAGACTCAGGAGGAGGCTGGTCTGGCTAGCAAGATCCTGCAAGACGCGCATGACAATTGCCTGATCAGCAATTCCATTGTGGCCCAGGTAAAGATACTCCCCGTTATCCGGGTGGCAGCCGGCACAGATTGATCGCCGCCACAATCACTATCATCAATTGAACGGATGATGTAAAGTGCCGCGCGCGGATTCACGACAGAACTGCGCGCTACACCTTGGCAGGTGCGTTCGAGGAAAGCGGAACCGGCTCTGCGGATGCGCTCGCCGGCTTGGATCTGGGCTCGACCTTCCAGAATGACAGCAGGCTCAAAGACCAATTATCGAGAATGTCCCATGCCGTCTTGCTTCCGGTCTTTTCGGCGTGGGCCATAACAAGCTGACGCAGAATGTGGGAATCTGCAGGCTCGATGACGCGCTCGATCTTGACCAGTTCGGGATTGTAGCGCTGCTCAAAGCGGGCTGCGGAATCAAAGACGAAAGCGACTCCGTTGGTCATGCCGGCGCCAAAGTTTCTACCGGTCTCGCCCAGAATAACAACCATGCCGCCCGTCATGTATTCACACGCGTGGTCGCCTGTGCCTTCAACCACTGCGGTTGCACCGCTGTTGCGGACGGCGAAGCGTTCTCCGGCACGCCCGGCAGCAAACAGTTTTCCGGCAGTCGCTCCGTAGAGCACTGCATTCCCCATGATCACGTTCTCGCTGAAAGTGAAGGCGGATTCTTTAGGTGGCCGAATAATGACTTCGCCCCCGCCCAATCCTTTGCCCACGTAGTCGTTTGCTTCGCCTTCCAGCACCAGGCGCAGGCCTTCAGTGAGAAAAGCTCCGAAGCTCTGGCCCGCGCTTCCGCTAAAGCGGAACTCCGCAGTCTGGTCCTTCATTCCGCGGTTACCATAGCGGAGCGCGATCGCATTAGAAGCGCGAGCGCCGATCGTGCGGTTGGTATTCCGGATCTTGTACTCGCGGACAATTGAAATTCCCTGGTCAAGGGCCTGCTTCACGTCCTCAGCCATTCGCAACGCCAGTGGGTCAAGGTTCCGCGCAGGTGTGCGTGCGCGAACGCTGGACCGAATTTCAGGATCAGGGCGATGAAGCAGAGGACGCAGGTCAAACTGTCCACGCCTGCCTGGAATCTTGTGCTCTGTCGGTACCAGCAGATCGGTCCGTCCCACTATCTCTTCAAGGGAGCGGAAACCAAGCTGGGCAAGAATCTCACGAACATGCTGACCCACCTGCCGCATGTAATTCACCAGGCGCTCGGGCTCATTCGGGAACTTTTTCCGAAGATCGTCGCGCTGGGTGGCAACTCCCACAGGGCAAGTGTTCAGGTGGCATTGCCGCGCCATCACACAGGCCAAAGCCACCAGCGCAGATGTGCCAAAACCGAACTCGTCTGCCCCCAACATGGCAGCCACAACCACGTCTCTGCCGGTTTTCAACCCCCCGTCGGCGCGCAGATGCACACGGTTCCGCAAGCCGTTGGCCACCAGACTCTGATGAGCTTCCGCCAGGCCCATTTCCCAGGGAGAACCCGTGTTCTTGACGGAAATCAGCGGTGACGCCCCGGTGCCGCCATCGTGGCCGCTGATCAACACCACGTCGGCATTTGCCTTGGCCACTCCGGACGCCACGGTTCCCACTCCGGCCTGCGACACCAGCTTGACGGCGATCGTTGCAGCGGGATTAATCTCTCTCAGGTCGTAAATCAGCTGCGCAAGGTCTTCAATGGAATAAATGTCATGATGAGGAGGCGGCGAAATCAGTGAGATGCCCTCCACGGCGCGGCGCACGCGCGCAATCATCGGCGTCACCTTGTGGGAGGGCAATTGCCCGCCTTCGCCAGGCTTTGAACCCTGGGCCATCTTGATTTCCAATTGGCTGGCCCGCACCAGATATTCCGGAGTCACGCCAAAGCGGGCAGAGGCCACCTGCTTGATCTTGTTTTCGGCGGAGTCGCCGTTCTCAAGTTCAATGTAATAAACGTTTGGATCTTCACCGCCCTCGCCGGTGTTGGACCGCGCTCCAATCCGGTTCATAGCCACCGCAAGCGTATGCTGGGTCTCGGGACTTAATGCTCCCAGCGACATGGCCTGTGAGGTGAACCGCTTCCAGATGGCTTCGATGGGTTCGACTTCCTCAACCGGAATGGGCTTGGCAGGCCCGAACTTCAGCAGGTCTCGCAAGGTGATAGGTTCACGGTCATCAACTTCCCGCGCGAAGGCTTCGTAGCTCTGGGCGTCATTCTCCTTTGCTGCCTTTTGAAGGTTACGAATCACCTGCGGGCTGAAGGCGTGCCGCTCAAAGCCCTTGCGGAACCGGTAGTATCCGGCAAACTCGGGCTTATCTGCACGAGCGGGAAATGCATCCATATGCCGGGCAATAACGTCGTTTGCCAGATCGACGAGCTTCCGGCCGCCAATCAGGGAACGAGTATCTGGGAAAAACTCCTTAACCACGTCCGAATCAAGTCCAATGATCTCGAAGAATTTCCCGCCCTGATAACTTGCCAGAGTGGAAATGCCCATCTTGGACATGATCTTCTTGATGCCGGCTTCAATGCCGTACCGGAAATTCTCCAAAGCTTGAGCAACGGAAATCTCGCCCAACTCCCGGCGATTTGCAAGGTCAGCAACAATCTCAAGCGCCAGATAAGGATTGATTCCCGCAGCGCCGTATGCCACCAGGCAGGCAAACTGGTGCGACTCCCACGCTTCAGCAGTTTCCAGCACCAAGTCAGCTTTGTTGCCAACTCCTTCCGCAATCAGGTGCTCCACCACCGCTCCCACAACGAGCAGCATGGGAACCGCGGTGTTATCGGCATCCACCGAACGGTCACTCAGAATCAGGATCGAACTGCCTTGTTTCACAGCAGCCAGGCACTCCTGCTTGATCTTGTTTTCGGCGGAGTCGCCGTTCTCAAGTTCAATGTAATAGACGTTTGGATCTTCCCCGCCCTCGCCGGTGTTGGAGCGTGCGCCAATCCGGTTCATAGCCACCGCAAGCGTATGCTGGGTCTCGGGACTTAATGCTCCCAGCGACATGGCCTGTGAGGT
>JBJKQZ010000301.1:0-4579 GCA_046704865.1 Terriglobia bacterium | reverse complement strand
TTCGTGTTTTCGAACCCTAGGGCGCGCCATTCTTTTCCGTTTGCAACGCAAACGGAAAAGAGTGCCAAGCTGGCCCGCCGCGACAGCGGAGAAAGGGCGAGCGCGACAGGCGAAAGCACCGGCATTTCTCCTAACATACACTAGATTCATGGCGAGCTTGCGAGAACAGAGCGCCACGCATAGATCCATTAGTTAAGTAAAGCGTCCCCGGAATTACCGCGTCCTTTTGAGGTGGCTGCGGCGGGCGCGAACCAAGCCCATCCAGGAAATTCCGATTTATGACCAATTTCGTCACTTGAGAAACTCACATGGTTGCACTGGATTCGTTCTCACTTCGCACCAACGCAATTGCGGCGGAGGCTTAGTTGGACGTCGCGGACCTTGTGGACCTCCAGCTTTCTCCACTCGGGCTGCGCGCCATAAACGCGCTCGCGCCTCGACAGTCGGATGTCATCGTCGATATCGGCTGCGGGGCCGGTCAAACCGTGCTGCAACTCGCGGACCGGGTCGGGCCTGAGGGAGAAGGCATTGGCGTCGATATTGCCCCTAGTCTGTTGGATCGGGCGCGTTCCCGGGCGGCTGGACTGAGGCAGGTTCGTTTTGTTGAATGCGACGCTTCGCAGTTTCATCTTTCGGGCAGACGCGTCGACGGCATCTTCTCGAGGTTCGGTGTGATGGCGTTCGCGGACCCTGTTGCCGCGTTCTCCAATTTCCATCGGCTGATGAAGCCGTCGGGTCGGTTGGCATTCGTCTGCTGGCGCACTCTGGAAGAGAGTGAATTGGATCTCATGCCGCTGCGCGCCGCAGGTCTCGAAGACCGGGTTAATCGAACGCCATTCAGCTTCGGGGCCCCCCAATTCATCCACACCCTCCTGGCTGCTGCCGGCTTTGGAGAGAGTGTCGTCGAACCCTATGACCGGGTTGTTTCGAGCGGCGGGTTGGAGGAGATGGTGAGGGTGCTGCTGAAGGTTGGCGCGGTCGGGAAGATCATCCGCGAGAATCCGGAGATGCGCGAAACGGTCGAACCCCGCCTTCGTGCCGCGCTGGCGAGCAGGTTTGCGCAAGGCGAGGTAGCGTTGAACGCCGCGGTTTGGGTTGTTTCGGCACAGGCGTGAATAGCGTGCCAGTAAAATCAAAGGCTTGTGGCGATTTGTATCTGTCGTCCGGTATGTCCCAACTTGAGTTGGGGGACCATGGTGGTAGGCTGATTATAGGAGCGGAAAATTCCTTCGAAGGAGTGATCATGCAAACGCCCTCTCCCCGAACGCTCTCACGGATGTGTCTTTTGCTGGCCTGCGCAATTGCGCTATCGGGCTGCGCGCAGATCGTTGCAGATCAGGAAAAGTTGCTCGATACCGCCGGATTTACGGCGCAACCGACGAATACGCCCCAACGCCAAGCGGCGTTGTCCAGTTTGCCGCCGCATGAATTCGTTCGAAAAGTTCAAGGCACCGAGATTACCTACACTTACGCGGATCCCTTGGTATGCCATTGCCTCTATATTGGTTCGGACCTTGCCTATTTGAACTATCTGCATCTGGCCGTCGCAGGCACCAGCCCGACAGGATCAACCCACCCGGCAAACGCGCGCGCCGTTTCGCTTTCCAATTGGTATGTTAACAACCCGATGAGATGAAGGTTGTGGCGGACCAGACC
Organism: Terriglobia bacterium; assembly: GCA_046704865.1. Classification (GTDB taxonomy): domain Bacteria; phylum Acidobacteriota; class Terriglobia; order UBA7540; family UBA7540; genus SCRD01. The sequence continues at coordinate 2,923 of JBJKQZ010000301.1, read as the reverse complement.
GGGGTGGAACCAAAGCGTGCCGGGCGGAACGGAAAGGAGTGATCATGCAAACGCCCACGCTGCGATCCTTCTCACGGACTTGTCTTTTGCTGGTAAGCGCAATTGCGCTTTCCGGTTGCGCATACTGGGTCAGAGATAAGGAACAGGCGCTCCTTCTCTCCGGATTTCAGCGGCAAGCGGCGAATACGCCCGAACGCCACGCCCAGTTGCGCAGTCTGCCGTCCCACCAGTTCGTGCGCAGTGTTCAAGGTACCCAGATTTCCTACACCTGGGCCGATCCCCTGGTTTGCAACTGCCTTTGGGTCGGCTCGGACCAGGATTACAGGAAATACTGGACCGTATTGGCGTCGCGTAGCGGCCCAACCAATGCCCACGCGTTGTCGTATGCCCCCGGCTCTCAGCCCTGGCAGGGTCCGGTCTACGTTCCCAATCTTAGTGTGAGCGCGGCCCGCTGACGACCCGGGGTCAAATTGCGGGGCGCTCACCACGGCCCACATTCTGCCTCCCAATCGCCACACGATAGGCAGGCAGCATTTCGCGCACGCGCTTGATGATCTCGCGTTCTGCCGCCTGCCGCGCAGCGTCCAAGTTCTGCACCACCAGCAAGGTGCCGTTGTTGAACAGGGTGTACTACTTCTTGCCGCTCCGAAGCGGAAAGAACTCCCTTCGGGTGCGCCCCGATCGGGTTCGTCTCTATTCCACGCCTTCCAGGGCAGCTTGGGCCTGATGGAACGGTCCAGCCGATCCGGTCTGGCAGGGCGCCGAATCACGGATTAAATTCCGCGCCCGGAGGCTGTCAGGAGCGATGGCCGGCAACGCATACGAGAAGAACAATGTTGGCCAAGCCCAAAATCCTGTTCCAAGGCATGCTGCCACCTGGCTGGAATGCGATCGGTCAAGAGCGCTTCGAAGCGCACGGGTTTGAAGGCGTGTTGGCCGGCCGCGATACTTACAGGCCCCAGGAGATTTCCTATTTCTCCGGTTTTCGGCCCGATCCGGGACTGCTCAAATCGCTTCCGAACCTGAAGGCGGTGATTTCGCTGGGTGCCGGCGTGGATGGCTTTCTGCGCGATCCCGAATATCCCAGGGCCGTGCCCCTGGTGCGTTTTGTCGATCCCACTTTGATCCACGAAATGGCCCAGTATGTCACCATGCATGTCTTGATCGTCCACCGCGGCCAGCGGTTTTTCGATGCGGCGCAGCGGCAGGCGCAATGGCGGCAGCGGATGCTGGCGAGGCCCTCGCGCGACACGCGCATTGGCATGCTGGGCCTGGGCGACATCGGGACCGTCATTGGCCAAAGCCTCTTGCCCTTTGATTTTCAGGTTCTGAGCTGGAGCCAGAGCCGCAAGCATATCCCCGGAATCGAAAGCTATGCTGGCGATGCCGAGCGCGACAGCTTTCTGGCCCGTTGCGACTTTTGCGTCTGCGTATTGCCGCTGACGGAGAGGACGCGCGGTATCCTGAACGCGGCGTTGTTCGCCAAGTTGCCCAAGGGCGCTTGGGTGATCAATGTCGCGCGCGGCGGCCACCTGATCGAGGAGGATTTGATCGCGGCGTTGGATTCGGGACATTTGGCGGGGGCGATACTGGATGTATTCGCACGCGAGCCCTTGCCGCCGGACAGCCCCATCTGGGGCCACCCCAAGATCACGGCCACCCCCCATATAGCGGCGCTGACCGACACCAAAGCCGCACTCGAATTTATTGGCGACTGCGTGGCGCGCAGCGAAAATGGTCGGCCGCTTCAGCATGTGGTCGACCTGTCTCGGGGGTATTAGACTTCCGTTCTTCGAGCGCCGGCGTGAGGGGGCAGACGAAACCGAATGCTGGAGCCAGCCCGAATCCGCCTTGCTTCCAAAACAGGAAGCGCAAATTCAGCGAAGAGACTTCAGCAGCGAATCCGCCGAGGCCATGTCGAACAGTTTCGAATCGACTTTGAGATAGGCGAGCTTTTCCTCAAGGATCACGACCACATCCGCCACGCCCCGCAACTGCCGCAGGCGGGCCGCGATATTTTCCGTGTCCGTGCGGTCTCCGATCCGTATCAGCCGGGTGGTGAGATAGTGGGGCCGGTTCATGGTCGCCACGACGATCAACCACAGCAGCGCCAGACCTGTGGTCAAGGCAAAAACGCCGCTATTGCCGGCAATCTGGTGCGCCCAGCCGCCCCCGGCGCCGCCGACGAAAATGCCGAGGAACTGCGAACTCGAATAGACCCCGGTGGCGGTGCCCTTGGCCACGGCCGGCGCCGATTTCGTGATCAGCGAAGGCAGGCTGGCCTCCATGATGTTGAAGCCCGCAAAAAAGACGGTGATCGCCGCCAGGACGACGAAACTGTTCTGCCCGCCTTGGCTCAACGCGAATTGACTCATGGCCAGCGCCGCCACCGCGGCCACCAGAACGGCCTTCATCCGCCGGTATTTTTCCCCAATGATGATGGCCGGAACCATCAGGCCGACGGACACCAGCATCACCGGCAGATAAACCATCCATTGCGCATGGCTCTCCACATTCCACCGGCTGCGCAGCAAGTCCGGCACGACCAGAAACGAAGCCGTCAGCATGGCGTGCAATGCGAATATTCCGAAATCGAGACGCAGCAAGTCCCGGTTCTTCAAGACCGAACCCAGCATGGCCGGTATCGTCTCGGCGTCGCGATGCACCGTCCCGCGTCCGGGATTGGGCACGGCGAATTGGGTGATCGCGATGCCGAGCAGCCCAAGGCCGACCATAAGCCAGAAAATTCCCGAGACCCCCATGAAGCCCTCGGCAACCGGTCCCGCGACCAGCGCGACCATGAATGACACGCCGATGGTAATGCCCACAATCGCCATCGCCTTTGTGCGATTTTCTTCGGCGGTGAGATCGGCCACCAGCGCCAGGATCACCGAGCCGATGGCGCCCGCGCCCTGGATGAGGC
>JBJKQZ010000300.1:0-3541 GCA_046704865.1 Terriglobia bacterium | reverse complement strand
TGTTGATCCCTCGATACGGGCTGCGGCTGAGAATTGCTATGGAACCAGAATCCTGCTGAGAGCCGTAAATCCAGTAGGGGAAGCGGTTATCTGTAATGATGTGATAGAGTTGCGCAGTTGGCTGGTTATACCAGGAAGACCACGTCTGACCGCCATTCAAGCTGATCACAACACCCTGATCGCTTGCGGTGATCATCCTGTTTGAGTTCTCAGGATCAATCCATAGGCTGTGATAGTCATCGCCGCCGGGTGAAGCTTTCAGAACGGTGAAGCTCTTCCCGCCGTCTCGCGAACGGTATAGAGCTGTGTTGGCCAGGTAACCCGTGTTTGCGTCATGGGGATCTACTGTGATCCCGCCAAAATACCAACCCCGACCCCACAAACGATGCTCGCCATTGATAAGCTTCCAGTACTCTCCGGCATCGTCGGAGCGATACAGCCCGCCTTTTATTGCATCTACTATCAGGTAAACCCGGTTCGGATTGCTCGGAGCGACTGCGATACCTATACGTCCCAGACCTTGCGAGGGAAGGCCATTGCCTACGATGTGTTTCCAGGTATTGCCGCCGTCGGTCGATTTGTAAAGACCGCTACCCGGACCGCTCGAAGGAGGGTAGACGCTCCAGGGCGGCCGGCGAGTCTGCCAAAGCGCAGCGTAGACGACATTAGGGTTGCGAGGATCGAAAGCCAGGTCGATGGCACCGGTGTCAGCATTCTTATACAGCACCTTCTTCCACGTTTTGCCGCCGTCAGTGGAGCGGAAGACGCCGCGCTCGCTGTTGGGCCCATACGCGTGGCCAAGGGCTGCGACAAAGACAACATTCGGGTTTCGGGGATCAATAAGGACTCGGCCAATCTGCTCCGTGTCGTCCAGACCGATGTGATGCCAGGTCTTGCCTGCATCAGTTGATTTGTACATGCCATTGCCATAGGAGATGTCAGAACGCATATCCGCTTCGCCAGAGCCTACATAGATAATCTTTGGGTCGGAGGGCGCAACTGCAATTGCGCCGATTGAAGCAATCGGCTCATGGTCGAAAACAGGAGTCCACACCACGCCTGCGTCATCGGTTTTCCAGACTCCGCCGCCCACGGCACCAAAATAAAACACGTCCGGCTGGCCGGGAACACCGCAGGCCGTCAGCGCTCGACCGCCCCGGAACGGCCCAACCAGCCGCCAGCGCATTCCGGAATAGAGGCTTGCTGGATATTGTTGGCCCGTCGCGGATGTGGGCTGAAAACAGGCGAAAGCCAGAAGAATAGCCAAAATAACAGGAATTTTAAGATAAAGACGGCGCGTGAGTTCCAAGAGTGGCAGCCTCCTTATTGAGGAATGAGAGCAAACAATTGAACCGATAGTATATGCCGATTCGGAACGGACCAGTGAAGTCCCCGATGATCAATGAACAAGACCTTGTATCCAAAGGGTCCTTTTCTGTGCAAGCACGAATCCGGAGGAGGCTCCCGCATAAGTCCTGACTCATGTGGAAGCTTAATCTGTGCCGGAGCATAGCAAACCTGTTGGTCGGCCGAAGTCTTGCATGATGAGATGGCTTGAAGAGTAACTCTGCTGCGGCTAGACTGTTGTTGAGAGCGATCTGATCCGGCGCTAATGGCTGGCAGGTGCACGCGGGAGCCACTGAGAGCAGTGAATCTGTGTCCAGGTTGGGAGCATGAAGGTCGCAGGTTATTCTTCCCGGCGGTGGAGTCCATGCGCATACTTCTCATGGCAGGCGCGACCTCCTAGAATCCGAAGCTCCACGATAATATGCCCAGACGCATAACGGAAAAAAAGATCTGGGGTTACCTCTTTGCCTTTCTTGGCATCGCGGTGGTCACGACTCTTTGTGTGGTTTTCCGCCCGCAGGTGAATGATGCCACCGTCGTCCTGGCGATGCTTTTGACGGTTCTCCTTGTTGCCATCTTCTGGGGAAGCATGCCGGCGCTGGCTGCTTGCGGGTTTGGTGTGATCTGCCTGAACTACTTTTTCCTCATCCCTTCCGGTTTTTCAACGCTTCAGGATACTGAGAACTTTATCGCCCTCATCACTTTCCTGGTCACGGCAGTCACAGTCGGGCAACTTTCTGCCCGTGCCAAGGAGCGCGCAGCCGAAGCTGAAGCAGGGCGTAAAGAAGCGAGGCGCGCGAATGCCTATAACCGAAGTCTTCTTGAGGCTTCCATTGACCCGCTTGTGACGATAGGCAAAGACGGCAAAATTACAGACGTGAATCCCGCGACTGAAACAGTTACCGGTCTCAGCCGGTGGGAATTACTCGGCACTGATTTCTCTGAATATTTTACGGATCCGGCCCTGGCCCGAGCTGGATTTCTGCAGGTATTTCGAGAAGGCCTTGTTCGGAATTTTGCGTTGGAGATCCGCCATCGCGACGGGCATGAGACGCCTGTCTTTTACAACGCTTCTGTCTACCGCGATGAGACCGGAGAGGTGGTGGGTGTTTTTGCTGCGGCTCGCGACGTTACGGAACGAAAGAAGGCTGAAGCCGCACTGCGCGAGAGTGAGACCAACCTGCGGAAGGCGCAGGGTATCGCGCACGTGGGAAGCTGGCACCTGGATATTGCCACGAACCACTTTACGTGTTCTGACGAGGTTTACCGCATCTTTGGTCTGCGAAAAACGCATTCTCCCACCTATGAGGATTTCCTGAGTGCAATCCACCCCGAGGACCGGGAACTCGTCAAGATGTCCTGGACTGCCGCTCTGAAAGGGGCGCCCTACAACGTGGAGCACCGGATTCTGGTTGGCGACCGGGTCAAGTGGGTCCGAGAAAGGGCAACTGTAGAATTTGACAAAGATAACCGTGCATTCCGGGGGCTTGGAACCGTCCAGGATGTTACGGAGCGCCGGCTTGCGGAAGACCAGTTGCGGAGATCAGCGGACGAAATCCACGATCTTTATAACAACGCTCCCTGCGGTTACCACTCACTGGACAAGGAGGGGAGCATTGTCAGGATCAACCACACAGAGCTCTCCTGGCTGGGTTATTCGAGTGTGGAAGTCGTGGGGCGCAAGAAATTCACGGATTTCCTCACGCCGGAGAGCCGGGAAGCTTTCCAGACCCGATTCTCCGCACTCAAGTCAGAAGGCGTCATCCAGGATCTTGAATATGACATGATCCGGAAGGATGGCACGATTTTGCCGGTCCTTCTCAGCGCCACGGTAGTCCTCGACAACAGCGGCAATTATGTGATGAGCAGGGCCACGGTGTATGACATCACAGCGCGCCGTCTGGCGGAAAATGAAGTCCGGCGCCTTGCTCAGCTTCAGACGATTGTGGCCGGACTGGGTGAATATGCCTTGCGGGGAGGAGCCCTGGAAAATGTGATTAATCAGGCCGCGGGGCAAGTAGCGCGGGCCCTGGGCACTGAGCTTTCCAAGGTTTTGGAATTGCAGCCAGACCGAAAAGCATGCCTTTTGATTGCCGGTGTGGGCTGGAAACCTGGTTCGGTGGGAACAGCCATGGTCAGCGTCAGCGAGAATTCGCAGGCCGGTTATACCCTCCTTGCAGATGAACCCGTGGTG
>JBJKQZ010000299.1:0-2823 GCA_046704865.1 Terriglobia bacterium | reverse complement strand
TTGCTGGACTTCACCGGGCTGAACCGCTCCCTTTGGCGTCTTACTGTCGCGTACCGGAAGGCCGTTCTGGAGCAGGATCGTCATAGCGCGTTGAATTGGAATTCGAACAACACCGTTTTTCCGGTCTACCCATCCGTACGTGTCAAGAACCTCGCGTTCATGCTTTAGATATACCTGCAGGTCAGCATCAGGGTGCGTCTGCAACTGCGGCATTCCCGGCGGCGGCAGGACACGTCCGCCTGAAATCGCCGACTGTGGGGCAGGGTAGTTCAGATGGTTCCTGAAATAAACCAGAACCGCCCAGCTTACCAGGAAGCCCGCAATGACAGATATGGCGATTGCAGCCGCGAAATAGAGAATGTACCTGGGCACCGCTTCGCTTGTTTCGTGTCGATGCTTCGGATTTTCAGAATGAGTCGTTTTCTCATCCATGCTGAACAACTCCCTCAAACCGTGGATCATGCAACGGCAGCCGAGGTCTGGCCTTCAGTTGCCGGATGAACAGCGCCAGCCATACGCCGCCGATTCCAAAGGGCGCAACGATATCGATCCAGTCGATGTGAGGCCCCAGAGGATAAAAGGCGGGCATGATGAACCAGTAAAGGTCAAACCACGTCATCATCAGGAGCCCACCGCCCACAAATGCCAGCGCCTTCATGCGCCTTTTGACCGGCCGGTTCAGGAGCAGGACAAACGGCACGGCAAAATGGAAAAGGATTATAAACAGCGCAACCCACTTCCATTCTCCGGTGCCGCGAACGGTATACCAGAAGTTCTCGTCCTGCATGTTGCCGGCCCAGATAATCAAAAACTGCGAAAATGACATGTAGGCCCAGAGCATAACGAACGTCAGCAGAATGTTGCCGAGATCGTTGAAAACCTTTGAATTGATCACTTCCGACAGCGGCTTGTGCTTTGCCAGGATCATGGAAACGATGATCGTAAATGACATTGCCGCCAGGGCCGACATCACGATAAAGATCATTCCGAAAATGGTTGAAAAGAAGTTGGGCTCCAGCGACATAACCCAGTCAAATGATGCCCAGCTGATTGCCACGCAGTAGAACAGCATGGCCACGGCGCTGAGATTGTTGAATTTCTTCAGCATCCCATGGGTGTTTCCCTGGTCCTGCTGGGACGACATTTTATTCAGAAGGTAAGCAAAAAACAGCCAGCCGCCAAAGTAGATAATAACGCGGACAAAAAAGAAGCCAGGCTTCAGATAAAAGGCTTTGAAAGAAGAACCGGTTACAACCGGATAAAACTGTGTATCCGAGTGTCCAATGAGCAGCGGGATAAAGAGCAGCGCCAGCAGGGGAATGGTCCGCGTGCTGGCTTCAAGCGTCCGCCGGATGGAATAACCCCATCTGCCACCCACCATGTGGTGCAGTTGGAGTATGGCAAGGCTTCCCACTCCGACCAGAAGCCAGACCATATAGGCTATCAAATAAGCCCGGAGGAATTCTGTCCAGTTGCTAAAGGCCCCAAAGGCACACGCTGCCAAGGCGACGACGCCAATGATCAGGGACAATCGCTGGGCACGATCGAGTCCGGGCTTTAGGGTGTCCGTTTCGTTCATTGTGCCGATCCTTCAAGTTTCGAGAGTTCGTTTGGTGGAACGTCGCTGACAGGAGCATCCTGGCTTAACTGCAAAGCGCGGATGTAAGCCGCAATGCACCAGCGGTCGCGGGGAGAGACGCGGGCCGCATAGCTGTACATCGTTCCGTAACCATTCGTCATCACGTCAAAGAAATGGCCGACCGGCGCCTTCATCAAGCGATCAATATGATAGGAAGGCGGAGGCGGGAAACCGCGTTGCACGATCATTCCGTCGCCTGTCCCCGCATAGTCATGGCAGGGCGCGCAATAGATGTTAAAGCGCTGCTGGCCCCGCTCCAGGACCTTTTAGGTGATGGGGAAGGGAAAGACGTTCGCGATTTGGCCGTTAATCTTTCCGGTGTAATACAGTTCGTCGGTCCTCAATTCACCTCGGGCAACCGTTCCGGGGACGGCCGGCCTTTCCGAGCGGCCGTCATTGAAGAAGCTGCTGGGTTCGAGACCTTTATATTTTGGCTGAATGTGCATATCCAGACGGCAGCCTGTCATCACAACCCCGGTAAGCGCGATAATTGCCCATCGCAAGGCCGCCGCAGGGCGCCGCGTTGAGCCCGTTGCCGTGCGGGAGGCCGCCGATGAGGCTGCTGAAAACAGATGGTGTGTCTGGCCCCTGTTAGCTTTCAACTTCAGATACCTCGCGAGGATTGAGTTCTGTCAGAAACTGCTTTGTCTTTTCCGCATCAAACTTTGGATCAGCCGATTCGATGACCAGGAAGAACCTGTCCTTGCTGGCGTGAGCAAATCGCTGCACATTGAACACCGGGTGATAAGGGCAGGGAAGGCCGTTCAGCGCCAGCAGTCCGAAAACAGTGGTGAGCGCCGCGCACAGAATGGTCAGCTCAAATGTGATGGGAATGAACGCCGGCCAACTGTCATACGGCTTGCCGCCAATGTTCAGCGGGTAGCCGATCACATTGGGCCACCACTGCAGAAAGAAGCCGCCGCAAGTTCCCGCCAGTCCTCCGAAAAATACCAGGACGGGCAGTTTCGTCTTATGGAAGCCAATAGCTTCGGACAGTCCTTCAACTGGAAACGGGGAAAATGCATCCACCCGGCGATAACCGGCCTCCGTGGTGCGCTTGCAGGCTTCCAGCAGTTCCTCTGCTGAGAGAAACTCAGCCATCAATCCGTATTTAGACTGCTCATTCAACATTTATGGCTTGGCCTCCTCTGCCGTCTTATGAACCAGATCCCGCATCTCGAAAA
>JBJKQZ010000298.1:0-4371 GCA_046704865.1 Terriglobia bacterium | reverse complement strand
AAGCGCGCCGGCGACACCCATTTTCCCCTTTCCAGCACTATCACCCGCAGGCCTTTTTCCGTCAGTTCCTTGGCCGCCACGCCGCCCGATGCTCCGGAACCCACATTGCAGACGTCGTAGGTCTCTTTTGTGGTGGCGCTCAGGTCCTGCCTGCCAACGTACTGTGGGCGCGAGACGTAAGCGGCGGGGACAATACGGTAGCCGGTGGACGCAACTTCGTTCGGCATTCCCTCGTCCGCGGCCGGTTCGCAGTGCATCTCATGGGTGGGCGCGTTTTCCGCGTGCGGAGCCGCGGCCTTGTCCATCAACTGCTCATAAGTGGGCATCACACCGTCATTAGGCCGGTTGCCCACGTATTTCAAATCGTCCATCAGGCCGGTCTTTGACGTGTAATAGCCCGTGGCCACGGAGGGCTTGGACTGCACAAAGAACTTCTCAGCCGTGGTCCGCGGCTCCGCCTCATGCGCTGCAAGCTCGGAGATCAACTCATTCCGGTGCCCCAAAGAAAGATCAGCAACGTGTTTTGCAAAGCGCTCGCTGCTTGCCTGATCGAGCGCCTTCAGGCCATCCGTCCAGGTGCGCTGTTCATCGGGCTCGGCATGCGCCACTACATATTCGATGTAGTCTTCCACTTTGGCCGCACGCGCCCCGGGTGCAACGGAATCGTCAGGAATCAGCGTATTCGCGAGGGCGGTGACCGCGGCTTTTTCCGCGGGCGTGAAGAATGCTTTGCCGGCAACCCCGGCCGCCTGCGCAGCCGCGTGCGGCGAACCCGTCCCAGCCGCCACCACAGGATTTGGCAGCCAGCCGGAGGCGGTTACGGTCGCCGCCAGTCCCAGCATGCGCCCCAGCGCGGCCCGCCGGTCCATTGCATTACTCCCCGTCCCTGTAATCAGATTCTCCGATTTGTTCGCCGTCTTCTTTCGAGCGGACGCTTTGGTTTTCATGTCGCTTCTCCTGTCAACCAGGTCATTCAGACTTGATGATTGCAAAGTGACGCTACAGCCGTGTTCGGGACCTCTTTGCGGTCTGTGCCAAAAGGAGGCTCGGGCCGGAAAGGATCAGGGCAGGAGGGCGCGTTGTGCGCTGCGAAAATCGGAATCCGTTCTTTGTGACTACCGGCGCTGGGACCCATTTGAACCACCTGTCAGGCCTGGACTTGCAGGCCCTGGCCTCAGATCCCTGGGAAATATCCAATTGCAGTAAAACTAGCCTCACAGCCCAGTTAACGCAGTGACCTGCATCACACCCTGCCTTTGCAGTCGAGGGTTGCGCGATGCGGTTGGGGTGCCGGCGCCCGCCCGCGCAAGCCAAAAACTCATCCAGTCGCCGCGTGGTAGTCTGTGCGCCGGGTTCAGCCCAAGCCCCATGGCTGAATCGGTGGGGGTCAGCGGCGGGCCTGTAACATTTCCCGTTGCATCGCCGGCCACGATGCCAAGCGGGTAATCACATTCATGCTGAAAGCGGAAAGATCGTCCCGAGCGCGCCGCAAGCTGGCTGGTTATCCAGTCGGCAGGAGGATGGATATGGACCGCAGAAGTTTCATCCTGCGCAAAATGCCTGCCTTCAGGCAGGCCATGCGGCATGCCGCGACTCGCGCTCTGTGGGCCGCTTTGCTCGTTGTAATCGCAGCCGCCGCAACTGGAGTGCTCCGTGCGGCTCCGGGCAACATTTCCTTTTCCCAATCGGCGGAGGCCGTCAACGCCTACGACTTTGTAGAGGTCACCGTCCACGTCACTTCGCCCGACGTTCCGAACCCCTTCACCGGCGCCAGCCTGAGCGGCCAGTTTGCAATGGCGGGCCAGTCGCCCACACACGTCCAGGGCTTCTGCGATTCTGCGGACGGCAGCGTGTTTCGCATCCGGTTCATGCCAAGCCGCGCGGGTGAGTACACTTACAGGGTGACTTACCAGCAGGGCGGTTTCACGCAATCTCATCAGGGAACTTTTCGCGCGACGGATGGTCATCTCAAGGGCATCCTGCGCGTTGACCCGAAATATCCGTGGCATTTTATCTGGGAAGGGACCGGGCAGCACTACTTCTGGAACGGCACCACGGCGTTCCTGATGATGGGCTGGCGCGACGACAACGTCATTCGCGGCATCATTGACCGATTGTCGTCGCTTGAAGTAAATCGCATCCGCGTGCTGCTCTCCGGCCGGGCTGCAAACAGTTTCTGGAGCGAGCCCATCATTCCCACAGCGGAGTTCCAGCCTTTTCTGAACGTCTGGGTCGCAGCGCGCCCGCACAGCGTTGACAATCCGGGCTTCGACTACACGCGCTTCAACGTGAAGTATTTCCAGAAGTGGGACCGCATGCTGCGTTACGCGCACTCCAAAAACATGATCATATCGGTGATCATGGAATGGAACGATTCCAGGGTGCATCCCGCCGCGCTCAGTGAAGACGAGAAGCGCTATTTCAGTTATGCCGCGGCGCGCTTCAGCGCCATTTCCAACATCACGTGGGACCTGGGCGATGACATCAGCTCATTCCGCAGCCTCGGCTGGTCGCACGTGATGGGATCGCTGCTGGTAGAGAAGCTCGACCCATATCATCATCTCGGAACCGACCATCCCGTGGACAACACCCAGCAGGACCGCACGGCAAAGTGGTTCGGCTTTACTTCTTTTCAGGAGTGGCACCAGCCGTACTATCCATGGATGCTGAACCAGCGCAAAGTGCAGGCGGCGACGGGCCGCATCATTCCGCAGGTGGACGAGGAGTACGGATACGAGGACCACTATCCGATCTGGAGTCCGAACTATCCCGATGGCCAGTCGGCGGAGGCCCTGCGGCGCGCCGCGTGGGAGTTTTCAATGGCAGGAACTTACCAGACCACCGGTGAGACGGCCAAGCGCGGCACCGGCGTCTGGCCGGATACCGGAGGCGGTTGGGTGAACGGCCGCGGCGACAGCAGCATGGTGATGCTGCGCGGCTACGCGCACATGGTCGATTTCTTTACAAGCTTCGACTGGTGGAAAACCAATCCCGACGATTCGCTGGTGACGCAAGGCGACTACTGCCTTGCCGATCCCGGAAACATCTACGTGGTCTACCTGCCGATGGCCGGCTCCGTGAAGGTCAAGCTGCAGCCGGGAACTTATAAAGCCGCGTGGTTCAATCCGCGCACGGGAGAGAAAATCCCAATGCCCGATGCCGACGGGCCATCATGGACTTCGCCTACGGCCGCGGACAGCGGCGATTGGGCCATTTTGCTCCAGAAAAAATAGCGCAGTGGCACCCTACTTTGACAACCAAGCAGATCCCGGTGTTAGTGATGTGCGCAACAATGCAGGAACGGCGCCGTAAAGAATTAACCGGCCGTGATATTTTCATTGCATGACGGATCGATCGAATGGATATGAAGGTGTCGCCGCAGAGTTTCTCGCCCGCCGCGGCAGTGGCCGTTCTCACGGCATCGGGGTAAATGAGGTGCGGAAGTGGGCCCGAACGTTGCCGCCCGGAGCCGATGTGATTGATCTCGGCTGCGGGCCCGGTACTCCCATTACCGAGGTTCTGGTCGCCGAAGGATTAACCATCTTTGGCGTTGATGCGGCACCATCCTTCGTCCAGGCATTCCGGCGCAATCTTCCAAACATCCCTGTGGTTTGCGAAGCCGTCCAGGATTCGAGGTTTTTTGATCGAACTTTCGATGGTGTCCTGGCATGGGGGCTCATCTTTCTGCTTTCCCCCGAGGATCAGCGGCTTCTGATCCAAAGGGTCGATGAAATACTTGTGCCCGGTGGCCGCCTGCTGTTTACGTCTCCTCCGGAGCCAATCGTCTGGAACGATGCGATTACGGGATTGGAGTCACGCTCCCTTGGAGCCGATGAGTACCGGAGCGAGCTCTCAGCGGTCGGTCTTTCTGTTACCAGTCAGTACGAGGATGAAGGACAAAACCACTATTTCGATGCTGTCAAAGACACACATCATGTAATCCTGGACGACGGAGAAGGAACGCCGTCGGGATAACTGACGGTACGACCACCCACCGTCGCGGATGGCGGACGTCGCAGTTCTCGCAATGCGCGCAGCCTGGTGGTCAGTGGTGTTCCCCGCTGGTGATAAATGCGGCCACGTTGTCGTGCATCTCTTTCAATGACGATTGGTGGGCGTAGACCATGTGGCCCGAAAGGTAATGCTTGATCTCGATGTTCTTCTGCAAATTCTCCTGCATGGGCAGATGGTCCATTTCATATATCCCTTCATAGAAGGGCGTGGCAAGATCAAAGTAGCCTGAGTTCAGCAGGACCCTGAGGTCGGGATTGTATTTGATTGCCTGCGCCAGGTCCGGCATCACGTTGGCCGATTGCGGCTGGGGCTGGTCGCTGCCGGGAGGCTGGTGCAGAAAGTCCCAGGTCTTCCACA
>JBJKQZ010000297.1:0-2646 GCA_046704865.1 Terriglobia bacterium | reverse complement strand
CCGCGAATCGTACCGACCGGTCAACTGGTCTGCCTCCCCCATCAATCGACGCCGGAACAACCGTAGCGAGATGCGCAGGTCGGCTTTGATCCACAACGAGGCCGGCAGACCTGTCAGTGAAGCCAGTTCCCCCGCGATGGACTGGCGTTCTGCATCACTGAGCGCCGATCCCTTGAAGAGAGCTGTCGCATAGGGGCCCTCGGCAAAAGCCTCCGCCTTATTTACAACATTCTGCAGGCTTGCCGGGCGAGGATGCAACCTGTGATGGTACCAGGCGGCCGCGGCGTAAGAGGGCAGATAAAGTATGAAGGGAAGATCGTCACCCGGCGCAAACGTGATGGTGGGAAAATTCAGAACGGTGGAACACAGGATCACTCCGTTCAGGTAAATGCCATGCTGAATCAGTTCCTGGGAAAGCACCGCTGAGCGCGTGGTGCCGTAACTCTCTCCCAGCAGGAATTTGGGAGAACCCCACCGATGGAATTTTGAAATGTATCGTTCGATAAACTGCGTGAAGGCGTCGGAATCCTGATGGACGCCGTAGAACATTTTGTCCGTTCCTTTGGGCGGAATGATGCGGCTATAGCCGGTGCCGACAGCATCAATGAAAACCAGGTCCGTAGTCGCCAGCAGAGTGTCTGGATTGGGCTTTATCTGATAAGGGGGACGAACGGCGTTCGCGCTTCCGGGCTGTGGCCAGACAATCTCGCGCGGGCCGAATCCTCCAAAATCCACAAGCGATGATGCTGCTCCTGGGCCGCCGTTATAGCTGAAGGTTATCGGACGTGAAGCTGGATCGCTGACGCCATCTTTTATATAAGCGATATAAAACATTTCGGCGGTCGGGTCATTCTTTTCATTGCGGAGGATGATTGTCCCGGCGGTCGCCGTGTACGGGACGCTGTGGCCGGACATTTCCACCGTGTGGTGGGTTGAAACGGCTTCGGATTTCGGCGCGGTCGCAGGAGCTTCCTTTTTTGCAGTCGCCTGATTTGACTTGGGGCTGGCTTCAGGAGTTTCCTTCTGGGCTGCTCCCAAAAAAGGCAGGGTGATTGAAAATAAAAGGCATAGGAATAATGAGCGCATCAATAAACCCTCCAATTGCTTATGATTTATGAATCCCCGGAATTCTCGAGTCACAAACTGCCAAGATACATCGCGGCACCCGCGCCCGGCAAATGAGTTTAAGGCTATTGAGTGCTCAGCGTCGTACTCAACAGGCCCTGAGACAGGAAATATCATGGGCTACCTCTAATCCGAACTCATCATTAAGCTGACAGCCATCAAGGAATGGGGAACAGTAACGTATAAGTCACGAATACGATTGAGAGATGATGGTGTAAAAGATCTATGACCAGCAGCGGAGATACTGCCCTTTGCTTGCGTTGGAATGATCGAGGGTCTATACTTTATTGGAGAGTGGTTGCGGTGGGCGCAAGCCCACTTTTTTGTTGGAGGCAGCCTTGCACGGTCAGACTGCCGGGCTCTCAGCAGACAACGGTTCAACCTGTACCACACGAATGATTGTTGACCTGCAAAAGATTGAAGCCATTGCCGAACGCGTGGCCGTCGGCGAAGGGTTGACGCTTATTGATGTCGAACTGAAGGGTGGAAGATCTAACGCGTTGCTCCGGGTCTATATCGATAAGCCCGGTGGAGTAACCCACGCGGATTGTGCGCTCGTCAGTGAGCAAATGAGTGCTATTCTTGACGTGGAAGACCCTTTCCCCGGAAGTTATGTGCTGGAGGTTTCCTCGCCCGGCCTTGACCGGAAGTTGGTGAAACCGCGGGAATATCAGTACTTCGCCGGTCGACGGGCACGAATCGTGGTCAGGGAACCGCTTGAATCGCAGAAGGTTTTTGAAGGCAGGCTGGTAGGATTTGACGAGGGCCGGGTGAAAATGGGCTTGGATGACGAAAGGATTGTGGAACTGGAGCTTTCAAACATTTCGAAAGCCAGACTGCTCCCCGAATTGTAGCCAGGGGATGAGTCGCTTTGTCGTCTCGAAGTTGGCGAGGCCGGATTTTGATTTGGCCCGGGGCAGGCAAGCTGGAGGGAAATAGTGACGACCAGTCTTCTCTTTCAAACGATTGACCAATTGAGCCGGGAAAAAGGCATTGATCCTCAGATTGTGGTCGCTGCAGTGGAGGATGCTATTCTTGTCGCGACCCGGAAGTACTACAAGAGTGCTGAGGACCTGGAATCCCGCTTCAATAAAGAGACCGGGCAGGTTGATGTGTGTGCGGTTAAGAAAGTGGTTGAACAGGTTGCAGACCCGGACCATGAAATTTCACTCGCTGACGCCCGCAAACTGAATCCTGAGGCAGCGTTGGAGGGCGAGGCGAGAATCCCCAAGGCTACCGACGTTCTTGGACGGATAGCGGCGCAGACGGCAAAGCAGGTGATTTTCCAGAAGGTTCGCGAAGCCGAGCGGGACACGGTGTATGCGGAGTACAGCCAGCGCATCGGAGAACTGATCAATTGCACGGTGAAGCGCATGGAAGGCCCCGACGTCATCCTGGACCTGGGCCGGACCGAAGCCCGCATGCCGCGGCGCGAGCAGTCGAGGCTGGAAACCTACCAGATCGGGGACCGGGTGCGCGCGGTGATAACCATGGTCGACCGTGCTGCTCGCGGCCCTCAGG
>JBJKQZ010000296.1:0-2651 GCA_046704865.1 Terriglobia bacterium | reverse complement strand
GCGGGAGTACATGCGCGCACATTACGATCTGGCCAAAAGCATTGAAGCAGACGACTGCGAGCGTAGTTTCTGGGAAAAGTTCAATCCGACGACTCCAATTCCTCTGCCGCCCCCGATTCCGTTGCCGCAGCAGCAGCCTGGTGCTTCGTCGCCCGGCGCGAATGGCCAGGCGGCCCCACCGTCTGCGCCCCTTGACACCCCGCCGCAACTTCCTTAGACTCGCTGCTTCATCTGCGGGCGGTTTTCATCCCTGTCGAAATGCCAGGCAGGGAGCAGCGCTGAGGCGTCCGATGCGCAGCCGGTAATTCAGCATCCGTGAGGAATGTTTGGCTTTCAGTTGGGTCGACCTGACCGTGGTGATCGTTTACCTTGTGCTTGTCACGCTGCTGGGAGCACGTTTCGGCAAGCGCCAGAAGACTTTGCGTGATTACTTCCTGGGTGGCCGGCAGCTTCCCTGGTGGGCCATCGCGCTTTCCGTCGTCTCTGCAGATACCAGCATTCTTACCATCATCAGCACCCCGGGAATCGCCTATGCCACGGACATGGGTTTCCTCCAGCTTGTCTTTGGCTACCTGGTAGCACGTGTTGCGGTCAGCTTTGTGCTGATTCCCAAATATTTTGCCGGTGAATTGTACACAGCCTATCAACTGATCGAGCGCCGCTTCGGCCGCGGACTCAAGGTTCTTACTGCCGGCCTGTTCCTGTGCAGCCGCGCGCTGGCGGAAGGCGTGCGGGTCTTTGCCATTTCCATTGTGATCGAGGTGATTTTCAGGACCGGCGTCCTCACGGCGGTTTTGATTATCACTGCCCTGACTCTGTTCTACACTTGCGAAGGCGGCATCACAGCGGTTATCTGGACTGACGTCACACAACTTTCCATCTACATCGCGGGCACGGTAATTGCACTGTTATTGGCTGTCCATGCCGTTCCGGGCGGTTGGGGTGAGGTAGCACATCTGGCCAGCATTTCGGGTGGCAAGTTCACCATCTTCAACTTCCACTTCAACTGGCATCAGCCATACCTGTTCTGGTCGGGGTTGATCGGCGGCACGTTCCTTACCAGCGCCAGCCACGGAACAGACCAGTTGATCGTGCAGCGGCTGCTGGCGGCCAAAAACAAACGTCAGAGCCAGGGCGCGCTGCTGGCAAGCGGGCTTGTGATCCTGTTCCAGTTCGCATTGTTTCTTGTGGTGGGAGTGGTCCTGTTTGCCTTTTATCATTTCCATCCGCCGGCCCATCCTTTCACTCGGCCGGACAAGATATATCCCACTTTTGTGGTCACGCAATTGCCCGAGGGACTTGCAGGCTTGCTGACCGCAGCCATTATTGCGGCGGCAATGGCAAACCTGAGCGCGGCTTTCAATTCCCTGGCCTCCAGTTCAGTAGTGGATTTTTACCGGCCGTTCGTCCGGCCAGATGCGGACCAGAAGCATTACGTCCGGGTATCACGCGGTCTTACGCTGTTCTGGGGCGGCGTTTTGATTATCATCGCTGTGGTATCGCAGTACCTTCACGAAAGTGTGCTGGTGCTTGCGCTGACCATTGCGTCCATTCCATACGGAGCCATGCTTGGAATTTTTCTCCTGGGAGTTCTTACCAAGCGGGCTGACTCGCGTGGAGCGCTGACGGGAGCCGTGCTCGGCCTTGCGGCCCTTATCCTGGTTGTGGTTGGCAATGCATCAGGAGTGATCAATATTGCGTGGACCTGGTATGTGGTGATCGGAACTCTGGTCACGTTTTTTGGCGGATGGATTGCCAGCAGAAGAACAACAAGCAGCAACGCTCTGAATTGACATCCAGAAACTCCCCAACCGCAAACATCCCATCTTGACGAAAAAGGGCCGCACCCGTTACGCTCATCGGAATACATGAAAATGAGAAACCACCTGACGCGTCGTCTGAACTACACCTTGATTCTTATCGTTTCTTTGATTTTGGCATTCCTTCCGGCAAGACTTCTGACCAGTCCAAGTGATCCGAACGAAGCGGGCAGGCCGTCTCCGGCGCGCAGCGGTCACCCGGAACGCGGGAGCGTTGCGGCAATGCGCGCGCGCGTGCTGGCCGCAAGGCCTCTCGCTCTGTATTACACGCTGGGCGACACGACCGGGCTCGACTCAATCCTGCAGCACGCATCCGACATGACTGTGCTGGCCCCGCAGTGCTACTGGGTAGGCATGGACGGCAACATTCAGGGCGCTCTCCCGCCGGAAATGATGGAAGCAGCGCGGCGGGAAAATCTGCCCGTCATGGCCCTGCTCTCCAACCAGGATTTCAGCCGGCAAGTGGCTTCCACGCTGCTCAGGAACCATCGACTGGCAAAGCGTGTCGCCAGAAACCTTGCCATCATCGCAAAGCAGGAACACCTTCTGGGATTTCAACTCGACTTTGAGAACATCGATCCCAGGGACGAAAATCTCTACACACGATTTGTACGAGATGTCGCAAAGGACCTGCATCACGAAGGCAGGCTGCTGAGCGTCGCCGTAATTCCGCGCTTTCTGGGCTCGCACGCCAATCAGTGGTCGGCGGCTTATGATTACCCTGCACTCGCCCGTGCTGCGGACTTCCTGACCCTGATGACTTATGACAACTCCGGCCGCCTGGGACCGCCCGGACCAATCGCGGGCTACGCCTGGGTCAAAGATGCAATT
>JBJKQZ010000295.1:0-7926 GCA_046704865.1 Terriglobia bacterium | reverse complement strand
CATTTCGGGCGCAAGGCCGGACACATCGATTCCGGCATTGTTGACCAGAATGTCGACGGTGCCGAATTTTGCGGCAGCTTTCTCAACAGCCGCCTTGACTTCGTCTTCCTTTGAAACATCACCCTGCACGGAAAGCGAACGCCCCGGCCGGATTTGGTCAAGCTTCCAGCTCATTTCCGCGGCTGATTCGCCATTGACATCAAAGATGACCACTGAGGCGCCAGCTTCAGAAAAACGTTCAGCAATTCCGGCGCCGATGCCTTCCCCGGCCCCTGTGATCAGAGCAACTTTACCTTCAAGAGGAGTGTAGGTCATTATCCACCGATCTGTTTCCCACTGAACTGGGTGCTGCGCTTCAGGAGCGCATAGGCTTTCAGCGCCGCCAGCAGCGGGCCCTGTCCCCAGGGAACCACACCGCCGCGCGGCATCTGGCGGTAATGCTCAATGCGCGTGCTGGGGAAAGTTTCATACGAAACGCCTTCCAGCAACCCGTCCTCCCGAACGTTGTCTAGTACGAACGACATCGCAGACTCAAGGACAGGATAATATAAAACAGGTTCAATCCAGGAATTTGCAATTGAACGGACGAGCACAGGGACCATGAATGCCGAGATCGAAGTTTCGATATAGGACCCGGGGTCGTCAAGAATGGTGTGCCACCCGCCCGCCGGGTCCTGAAGCTGGGCCATCCTCGCTACGATCATTCTAAGCAACTGTTGGAGACGTTCCGTATCCGGGTCGCCCGCAGGCAAGTGTTCGAGCGTTTCCACCAAGCCAAGCAGACCCCAGCAATTGCCCCGCCCCCAGACTACCCCGTTGGGAGACTTTGTCCTTTCGATCCAGAAGTGGTTGAGGAGTTGCTTATCAGGATCGTACAGGAGGTCGACCTGCGAAGTCATCATTTCCAGGGACAGTTGGCGATAGCGTTCCTCACCGGTTAACTGGTAGAGCCTGGCGAAGAACGGAGGGTCCACGTGCATGGTATCCACAAAGATGCAGGGACCTCCGTCAGTCACCTTGTCGACCAGTTGCTCAGTCTCATATGCCTGAGGGTGATCCGTTGGAAGCTCCGGGGGCAGTTCAATGGCTGCGTTTTCATAACGCATGTAGGCCCCCGCATTGGTCTTTCGGAAGGCTGACAAGTATTCGGCATGCCGCCTGGCAGCGGAGAGCAGGTTCGCATCCCGTGTCTCCTGGCACATACGCAATAGAGCCACGCCAGGAAGGTTATAGTCGAATTCGCTGCGGAACCGCTCCCGGGCGACCCAGCCCTTGAAGACGCCGTAAACAAATCCGGAATACTTTTCCAGTCCGGTGAGTTCGCTGGCGTCCAGCAATCCCTCAAACCCGACGGAATCTCCCCAGAACCAAACCTTCCATGGAATGGGGAGGAGAAGGTCCGCAGCCTTGGCGGCCAAGGTTTGCAGATGTTCTTCAGAAATCAGCTCGTTCATCATTATCGTGCTCAAAGTGCAATGTTTGCAGAGTGGTGCTGCTGGCCCTTAATTCCAAGGTTGAGGTGATAGAGCGCGCCCCCGAAATTACCCGACTTCGGGTCATATCCGGGAGGCATAATGGGCATGGGTTCAGACTGCCCCGCCGAGGTAACAAAAATATCGGTGAGATCAGGCCCGCCAAAAGTCAGGGACGAAGTCTGCTTTGCAGGGATGCTGACGCGCTGAACCAATTTGCCGTCTGGGTCATACCGCACGATGCAGCTCCCGTACCACTGCGCCGACCAGATGAATCCCTCGGAATCAACGGCAAGCCCGTCGGGCAGGCCTTCCTCCCCGGGGACTGCGACCAGAATGCGCCGATTGCTTGCGGTACCGCTGCTAACATCGTAATCGTAGCGGTAGATGCGTCGCGCCGCTGAATCCGCAAAATACAACGTGCTTCCGTCAGGAGAGAATCCCAGACCATTGGCGAGATGGAAACCTTCGTCCAGGATGGTAAGCTTCCCGTCTGTGCCCACCGAAATCAGGTTGCCCAGGTCGTATTCGTTCGAAGGGTCGTAGTAATAGGTGGCTGTGATGAAGCGACCGGCTGAATCTGCCACGCAATCATTCGCCTGACAAGTGCGGGAGGCGACCTCCGTGATGACAGGGGAGAAAGCTTCTGCCCCGTCCCAAAGCCAGACTCCCTGGCTGTTGCTGATCACATAACCGCCGGCCTGATTCCGGCGAAATCCGCTGATGCTGGGCCCGCTCCTGGCAACGGCGGATTTACGCGAAGGCCACTCGAGTCGAAGCTGCTTTCCTGCGACGCAATCAATCCATTCAAGAACGCTGTCTTCAGCATTCCAGACGGGGCATTCGCCACAGAGATCGCCGAAGTCGGCGACGGCAGTAACTTCACTCATCACAGGAGGTTCCTCCTCGGTGCGGCCAATTCCACATGCTGATTCGGCTATTCATGAAGCGTTTCACAATGGTGCGAGAATAGCCGGGTCTTCACGCGTTGTCAATGGTTTGTTTCGCCGCTTGAAGTAGTGATGGATTTTCGGCGGCGGGATTATAAAAGCCCCGTAACATCACGCGCATTTCTTGCGAGGAGGCAGGCTTCAGCTGACATCAGAGGGTACGGGCTCTTAGCGGTAACAATTGTTGCCACGTTGCGAATACAAGAGACAAAGGGTGCTGCTGCTGCGCCATTGTGGGGGATGAATGGTCCGCCGCGAGGAACCTTTCGGATGCTGGACCACCAGGTTCTGACAGTCTGTTCCCTGACGCATCCACCTCTGAATCTGCAGGGCGCTAGTGGGTGTGGCACGCATGGGAGTCTACGCCGAATTGCGACCGCGGTTCGCTGATCCGAGGAGTTCTTCTGCCGCCGCGCTTAATTTGTGCTATAACGTTTCATGGCGAAGTTTGGGTGGGGCGTGAGTGCGAGAGGATTGAGGAGCCAGTTCTTATGGCGGTGACGATCAAAGATGTAGCGAAGCGGGCGAGGGTTTCCATCGGCACCGTGTCACGCGTGATCAATGGACGGCCGGATGTTGATGGCAAGTTGCGCCAAAAGGTGGAGCAGGCCATTAAAGAGTTGAACTACCGCCCCAGTGCGCGGGCAAGGAATTTTGTCCAGAACTCCTCACCGGTGATCTCTTTTATCCAGAGCAACAGGAAGCTGGTCTACGCATTTCACACGGACGTCCTGCAGAGCGTGGAGGAGTACTGTGCAGAAGAAGGATATTTTGTAATGTTTGCCAGGCACACCTACTCTTCAGACACGCCCCCGTTGGACCTCACGCTGCCCAATGTCCTGAGAAGCCATGGGATTGCCGATTGTCTGATTCTTGCCGGCATGAATTTCGAGAACTTTCTCGAAGCCGTTGAGGGGCTTAAGGTTCCTTACGTCCTGCTGAAGAACACCTATACGGGCGGGAAACCCAGGCCGCCGGTAGACCAGATCGGGTGGGATGATTTTGCCGGTTCGTATGAGGCAACCGAATATCTGATTGATCTCGGTCACCGCGACATCTGGTATATCGGCGACATTTTCTGGCCCTGGTATAAGACCCGCTTTGAGGGCTACTCGAAGGCGATGCGAGACCGGAACTTGGAACCACGGGGCCAGACGGTCGGGCTCTCCGATAACCTTTATGCAAACGGTTATACCTGTATGGAAATGATTCTTGACCGCCACCATCCTGTAACGGCGGTCTTTGCGGGCTACGATGACATCGCGTACGGCGCCTGGGACGCCCTTCATAAGCGGGGGTTGAGCGTTCCCAAAGACGTGAGTCTTGTCGGTTTCCACGATGAGGATCAGGCCCAATTTAAGGTCCCTCCGCTCACAACGGTTCGCGTTGACAAGTTTACAGTGGGCCGGCAGCTTGCCCGCATGGCCATTGAAAAACTGAAGTCCCCAGGCAAGCGCCTCCCTGAAATCACAATTCCCGTTTCCCTGATGAAACGCGGAACGACGCGCCCTCTCTTTCAGGAATCTACTAGCCGTGAGCGAGCAACGCAGTATTCGAAGTGATTTAATATTGCAGCCGGGCGGCGTTTCGCGTGTGGCTGCCAGCTGCCAACCTATGTTCAAAAAAAAGCTTGACATTCGATGTGGGGTGTCCTAATGTTTCGCCGTGAAACGCTTCATGAAATTTAAGTAGTCGGTTAGGGATTGTCATCAAAGGGGCCTGCCCCGTGTGCTGGAACTCTAATAAAGCTAGCTGGGTGAACTGGGTGCGGGGCCTGGATTTTCGAAGGGAGGGTTTCTTTATGTCAATACGCCGGACAATGGCTGGTTTCGTTGTGATGCTTGCCATGTGCTCATGCCTGCTGGCGGTTTCCAACCGGGGCACCATCCAGGGCACGGTAACGGACCCGCAGGGTGCTGTGATCCCCGGCGCCCAGGTCCTGGTTCGGAATGACTCCACTGGCGTGGAAGCAAAGCTGATTTCGAATTCCGCCGGATTCTTTCATGCGCTGGATCTTGTGCCGGGGCAATACACGGTTCAATTCAGTGTAGCGGGGTTCAGTGATCTGGTCGTATCAAAGGTCACCGTCTTGGCCGGCAACCCTGTCACTGTCGATGGCAAAATGCAAGTGGGGACAGCACGACAAGCAATACAGGTTACGGCCACGACGCCACAGATCGGAACATCTGCCTCTAACTTCACTACACATTTGGGAAGCCAGTATATCAACAACATCCCGCTCGTAGGACGTGACGTCCAGACGCTGATTCAATTGATGCCGGGCGTAGTTCAGTCCACCGGTCCGTCAGGATCGGTTTTTGGATTTAATAGCGCTTATGGGGGCTTCCCAGACCCAATGCATTTCATCGGTTCCGGCTTCAGCGCGAACGGCGGACAAGCTGGCGCTGATATCTGGTTGCTAGATGGCGCTCTGAACGCCACGGTTGGCGCAGAGAGTGCAGTCGTGAACCCCTCGCCGGATGCGGTGGCGGAGTTCAACCTGGTGGCCAACGGCTTGGCGGCGGAGTACGGTCCAACCAGCGGCGGCGTAGTCAACGTGGTTCTAAAGTCTGGTACCAACCAGTTGCATGGCGACCTTTATGAATACAATCGCAATTCTTATTTCAGCGCCACCAATCCCTTTGCCCGGCGAGCTCCGAACGGGTCCCCATTCCTGCAGCCGGCCATGAATTACAACGACCTCGGCGGAACGTTGGGAGGACCGGTCAAGATTCCGCACATTTACAATGGAAAAGACCGGACGTTCTTTTTCGCCTCCTACGATCTCTCGTTGCTTCATGCGAGAGAAAACAAGCTTTTGACCGTTCCGCCGCTCAAGGAACGTGGAGGCGACTATACGGGCGATCCCAGGTTTTCGCCCAACTGCGGCCCTAATAATCCAGGTATTACCAACTGTCTCTACGATCCATACACCACTACCGGGCCGGATGCAAACGGCTACTTCCACCGCACTCCATTTCAGGGTCTAGTTCTTCCCCAGGACAGGATTGACCCGCTTGCCCAGTTTTATATGCAGAGCATGCCCGCTCCTAACTTTGTTAATCCTCTGCAACAAGGGCCCAGTGGTTGCGGGATATATTGCAACAACTACATCGGGACAGCGGGAAGCAGCATGACCACGGACAACGTTTCGCTCAAAGTGGATCATGAGATTAATGACAAGGAGCGACTTTCTGCTGCCTGGTTCTTTAATCCAAGCTATTACAATAATTTCCGCTACCCTTGGAACGGTCCGACGGCACAGACTAATACTGGTTGGGCAGGATCGCAACCTTACAACACGCTGAACCAATTGGGCGTTCTGGGACTGACCTCCACTTTCACCCCGACCTTGGTCAATGAATTGCGCGTCTCGTTTGGTCGGCAGAATATGGTGGCCCATGCAAACTCGGAGAGCGTAACCGACAATCAAGCGGTCATACAAAGAGTAAAGGGTCTCAATTTTACTCTTTCCGAACCTTTCCAGCCTGTTCCGACAATTTCAATCACGCCGTACTACAATGGCGGTTATTCCGGACAGTTTGGGCCCGTGGAATTTCAGAATGGCAGTATGGGCCAGCAATCGTTCAATGTCATTGACAATCTTACCAAGATTATCGGGAAGCACACCCTGAAGATGGGCGGCGAATACCGGTTAAACAATCTTTGGGCAAACTATGGGTATGGATACAACATCGGCTTTGACGATACCCTCACGAATGATCCATATACGTTTAACGGGGGCGATGCGCTCGCATCCTTTTTGCTAGGGGCAGTTGGGCAGGGCAGCGCGAGCACCGCTTCTGTCTATGCGCCCTACCAATCCAACAAAGACTACGCGCTTTATATCCAGGATGAGTTCCGGGCAACCAAGCATCTTTCACTCAGCCTGGGATTGCGTTGGGATGTCTTTGGCTGGATCAAAGAACGCCATGACATGCTGGCCAACTTTAATCTTTCCGAGAAGAACCCAATCGTCAACTACATGGGAGCTGTTGATTGGATGGGCACTCCGCAGCATCCGGGCCACACTTTGTTCTCTCCCAATATGAACAGTTTCGGACCGCGCGTCGGGTTCGCCTGGTCGCCCGGCAGTTCAGAGAAGACCGTGATTCGCGGCAGTTATGGCATCGTGTACAGCAACAGCATGTCAGCGCTGTTTGGCCAGGGTAATGGGGCGGTTAGCTCGCCGGGTTCCTCGGCTGGCGTCCAGAGTCCCATCACCGATTACGCTGCCTATAGCGCTGGCGTCGGGGTGCCGTCCTTTATTCTGAGTGACGGATTGTCTTCGCCTCTGGTTCCTCCGGATTTGTCTGTTTACCGCAAGCAAAACGAGCAATATGTAGGGCAAGGGCAGAACGTCTTCGGCTTTCTGAAGGGAAACCACGACCCTTACGTTCAACAGTGGAGCTTGTTTGTCGAACACCAATTCCCCGGAAAACTTTCAGTGAGCGCCGGCTATGTGGGCAGCCACGGGCTGCACCTGCTGGGCGAGGAAGTCACCAATCTCGACTACGTCCCCACCAAAGTCCAGCAACAGATCCGAGGCAGCATTAACAGCGGCATCTGGCCGGTCAACAACAGCATGAACGGCATTTGGGACTGCGGATCGTATCCGCCGGTGAATGGGAACACTACATGCTCGGGGTGGTATGCCCTGGTTCCGTACCCACAATTCTGGTCGGTTCAGCCTTTGCTCCGTCCGGACGGCTACAACAACTATCAGTCCGCCCAGTTGAGGGTCGAAAAGCGGTTATCACAAGGGCTGAATTTCATTGTGTCGTACACCTACTCGAAGAATATGGTCAGCGAAGGCTTGGGAGCGTTAGTCGGCAATACGGCCGGGCCGGATACCATCAGCAACAGGGGCGTCGGGCGCTTGCCTTACCTTCCCGGCTCAGCGGGTGGTGGCTCCGCTGATTTCGCATCGCACGTCTGGAGCGGCGATCCAGACAACCGAGCGCGCTACTACGCTTTGTCGCCGGACGATACGCCACATGTACTCAACATTGCCGCGACGTACCAACTTCCTTTTGGAAAGGGGCAACACTTTGCCACCAACGGCCGTGTGGCGAATGCTCTCTTTGGCGGCTGGAAACTGACTCAGAATTGGAATTTCCAGAGCGGAGTTCCGATGTATTTCACAGGAGCCGCCTGCAATCAGATTTATGGTGCTCACAACAGTTGCATGCCGGATCTGATCGGCAACCTTTCCGCCGGCCGCAGTGGCAAGACTCGTGCCCAGAAGGAGCAGCAATGGTGGAATCCCAATGCATTTGCACCGCCTTGGGGGACCAGTCCAACACTCCTTTACGAAGCCACCTATGGAACAGACACCAATGGCAATCCCGTGAATTTCGATAACATTAATCAGTTCTGGCAGTTCGGGAGCAGCGGGTTACGCCCGCCTTCAGGGCGCGTACCAGGCTTCTGGAACGCCGATATGTCTCTTGCGAAGGACTTCCATTTCAGTGAGCAAAGGTACTTGTCGTTCGAGTGGGACG
>JBJKQZ010000294.1:0-3023 GCA_046704865.1 Terriglobia bacterium | reverse complement strand
CACTTCGCCCGGCGGATTGCTGCCACTTTAGGCGAGCAGTTCCGGCGCCGCACGACGTACTTCACTGCCGTGTCAAGTTCCCATCCAAGGCACCAGTGCAGGTACGCAATGGCGACGGTCGGAGAACGATTGATGCCCGCTGTGCAATGCAGGTAGACCGTGTTTCCCTGGTCGAGAAGGCGGCGCAAAACCGCGACGCATTCCGGCAACATTTGCGTGAGATGCGACTCGTCAAAGTCGCGCACAGGGACGCGGAACATTTTAATGCCGGTGTCCGCATAAAGAGTTTCGGGATGCTCTGCGAAAAAACTGGCTTCCGCGCCGTCTTCATCTGTCTGCAGGTTCAGCACGGCGGTCACGCCCTCATGCCGCTGTAGTAATTCAACTTCGTGCGCGGATTCAGGAAACGTACCGACAAGGAGCCATGGCTGAATACGGATATAGTCGACCATGCCTTTGGATTTCCCCCCCCGGAAGAATCCACCCCAAAGAGAAAGCTGACCGTTTCCAGGCTTGTTACGCTGAAGTGCTGGTGGAAGCCGAAACCGGTGCAGGGTCAGGACTTTTCTCCAGCGCCCGGTCAATGGCCTCCTCTATCGTTTTCACGTAGTGGAGTTCCACGCCTTCCAGCATGTTCTCGTGAAGGTCCTCTTTTACGTTAGGCTCGTTTTCCGCGGGCAGCAACACTTCCTTGACGCCCGCGCGCCGCGCGGCCAGCACCTTTTCCTTGATGCCGCCGACAGGCAGCACCTGTCCGCTGAGCGTGATTTCGCCCGTCATTGCCAGGCGTGGCCGGATGGGCCGATTGGAAAGCGCGGAAACAAGCGCCGACGCCATGGTGATGCCGGCTGAAGGACCGTCTTTGGGAATGGCACCGGCGGGAACGTGGATGTGGATGTCCCGGTTCTGGAAAAAGTCGGGATCGATGTTGTACTCCTCCGCGTGCGCGCGCACCCATGCCAGCGCCGCCTGCATCGATTCCTGCATCACTTTTCCCACGTGCCCGGTCATCGTGAAATTCTTCCCGCCCTTCATCGTACCCACTTCAACAAAGAGGATGTCGCCTCCGGTCGGTGTCCATGCCAGGCCCACGGCCACTCCGGGCTGGCGGGTCCGCTCGATCAGTTCAGTCTCCATGCGGAACCTCTGGACGCCCAGAAAATCAGGAAGGTTATCCGGAGTTACCGTTAGCTTTTCCGGATGCCCTTCGGCAATCTTGCGGGCCTGCTTCCGGCAGAGCGTGGCGATTTCTCTTTCCAGGTTGCGCACGCCTGCTTCCCGCGTGTAATGGCGGCTGATGGCGGCAATCGCTTCGCGGGTGAACTCGATCTGCTCGCCCAGTTTGATGCCGTGCTCCTCAGCCTGCTTGGGAATCAGATGCCGGACGGCGATCTCGATCTTTTCTTCCTCCGTATAGCCCTGCAGGTCCAGGATCTCCATGCGGTCCAGCAGCGGAGGCGGAATCGTGTCCAGCACGTTCGATGTGCAGATGAACAGCACCTTTGAAAGGTCAAACTGCACGTCAAGATAGTTGTCGCGGAAATGCGAGTTCTGCTCCGGGTCCAGCACTTCCAGCAGCGCGGATGAAGGATCGCCGCGAAAATCGCGCCCGATCTTGTCCACCTCATCCAGCATAAAAACGGGATCACGGGTTTCGGCCCTGCGGATTCCCTGCATGATCTGCCCCGGCAGCGCGCCGATGTAGGTGCGGCGATGCCCGCGGATTTCCGCTTCGTCGTGGATTCCGCCGAGCGACATGCGGATAAACTTGCGGTCAAGCGCCTTGGCAATCGATTTGCCCAGCGACGTCTTGCCCACTCCGGGCGGCCCCACAAAGCAGAGCAGGGGACCTTTCATTTCAGGCTTCAGTTGCAGGACGGCCAGATAATCCAGAATCCTTTCCTTGATCTTTTCCAGATCATAATGATCGGCTTCCAGCACGTCCTTGGCTTTGTTGACGTCAACCTTGAGTTCGCTGACCTTCTGCCACGGCAGCACCACCAGCCAGTCCAGATAAGTCCGCGTAACGTGGTAGTCGGCGGCGGCCGGCGACATCTTGGCCAGGCGGTTCAATTCGCGGTGCGCTTCCTTGCGGGCCTCTTCCGTCATGCCGGCGGCATCGATCTTCTTGCGCAGTTCCTCGATTTCCTGCTGCTCGTCCGCTTCGCCCAGTTCCTTCTGGATGGCTTTCATCTGCTCGCGAAGGTAATATTCGCGCTGGCTTTGCGTCACCTGGTCCTGGACGTCGGACTGGATTTTCGAGCGGAGCTGCAACACTTCAACTTCACGGGCCAACAGATGGTTCAGTCGGTCAAGGCGAACCTTCAGGTCCAGGCTCTCCAGTAGTTCCTGTTTTTCGGTGCTTGAGAGCGAGGGCAGGTTGGCGGCGATAAAGTCCGCCAGCCGGCCCGGATCGTCAATATTCATCACCACGGTCTGCAAATCGTCAGACAGCGTGGGCGACAACTGTACCGCCTGCTGGAACAGCGTGGTGACGCTGCGCACCAGGGCGTCGAAGTCGGCGTTCTTGCCTTCCGGAACCACGTCCGGCAGCGGCTTCACTTTTGCGCGCAGGAAAGGCTCCATCTGGAGCACTTCTTCGAGCGCAATCCTCTGCAGACCCTCGACAAAGATAAACAGGCTCTGGGTCGGCAGCTTGATGATCTTGTGGACAAAGGCGACGGTCCCGATCTGGTAAAGATCGGAGGGCTGCGGCGAATCCACGCGCGGGTCGCGCTGCGCGATTACGCCGATAAACTTTTCGCCTTCCGGCAAAGTGTTGATCAGCTCCAGCGAGCTTTCACGGCCCACCGTCAGCGGCAGAATCGCGTTGGGAAACAGGACCGTATCCCGAACCGGCAAGATAGCCAGATTTTCAAAATCAGCATTCTTCTTATTAGTCTTTTCGCTCATCTTCAGGTATCCCCGGACACATGAATTTGGGCGCTGCTTTCAATTCCGCGCTCAGCCAGTCTATCAGAGTTCGCTGGCCGCAAAACATATTAAGCTGAGCAACATTGCGA